>NZ_DBGB01000031.1:217942-468834 GCF_002295765.1 Sphingobacterium sp. UBA865
TGGTCCCCGCTACTAAAAGAAAAAAAGCCGAGGTGAATATCTTGGCTTTTTTTTGTATCCTAAATCACGCTATAATACCACCTGTCTTTCAGGATTATCTTTTTCCTGCTCGTCTAAATTTCTCATTGTCGACTGTCCTGAGGTTGTTAAAAAACTGTCTTTTGCTGTTAGTTAATCGCTCTAATTTTTTTGATAGTGGATTGTTCTGTAAAATGTGTGTTTATGCAATCGTTTGTTTAATTGGCGCAATCGATTTCGTTGCTGCTAAATTTTGATATACTGTCATCATCTTTTAGTTTTAGCATTCATGTACCTAAATTTTGATTAGCACGCTAATCAATTTTTAAACTAACTATTAAATATTATGATTTCAAAGATTCTCGACAATCACAAGTTGAGTCTGTTATCATTAGCTTTACTCATTACAAGTACACACAACTCGGCTAATGCTAATGGTCTTACGTTTCCAAACAACAATATTTTGTTGAATGACGCGGTTTATCAACAAAAAGTGAATGGAAAAGTGCAGTCTACAGACGGCCCATTGGCTGGTGCAACCATTAGTGTTAAGGGGAGCGCTAAATCGACATCGGCAGGAGTAGATGGACGGTTTACCATAGATGCTAAAAATGGAGATGTACTAGTCGTCACAAGTGTTGGTTATAAAACACAGGAAGTGACGGTGACAGGACCGGTTGTTAACATCAATCTGGAGTCCAATAGTGAAGCACTTCAGGAAGTTGTTGTCGTTGGGTATGGAACACAACAGAAAAAAGAAAGTTTAACTGGTGCCCTTCAGGCTGTTAAGGGAAACAAATTACGTGATGTCACTACGCCATCGGTTGAGAATATGCTGAATGGTAAGGCTGCCGGTGTATATGTTGCACCAGGGGCTGGTAAACCGGGGTCAAATGGTGGTGTTGTGATTCGTGGTCAGGCAACCCTAAGCGGTACGACGAGTCCGTTGTGGGTTATTGATGGTGTTATCGTCGGCTCAAGCCCAGGTGATATCAATCCAGATGACATTGAATCATTGACTATCCTAAAAGATGCTGCCTCAACATCTATTTATGGTTCTCAGGGTGCAAATGGTGTTGTTGTCGTTACAACAAAAAATCCTTCGGCTTCCAAAACAAGCATTAGCTTTTCTACAAAAATGGGTATCAACCAACTTTCCAATGGACACATGGAAATGATGGACGGGGCTGAACTTTATGACTACTTTGCTTCATTTTCGAATCCCGCTGATATCAAATTCCCACGTTGGAATTCGGACTTGCGCAATAGCAATTTTGATTGGTGGAAGCTGGCAACGAAGACCGGATTTGTCCAAAACCACAATTTATCCATTCAGGGAGGAGATGATAAATTACAGTCTTATTTGTCTTTAGGGTACTACAACGAAGCCGGTGCTGTAAAAGGGTATGATTACGATCGTTATAACTTTAGATTACGTACCAACTATAAGCCTTTTGACTGGTTGACCATCAAGCCATCTATTGCCGGTTCGAGACGTGCGGTAGATGATCGTCAATATGATGTCAATGCCATGTATGGAAACCTACCTTGGGATAGTCCATACGATGCAAATGGAAATTTAGTGCCACACCGTTATAGTGGCTGGGTCAATAATGCAAGCACGAATTACTTGTATGACTTGCAATGGAATCATAGTGCCAATACCAATTATGAATTTATGGGTAACTTAGATTTCGATGTCAAATTAACGGATTGGTTGACCTTCTCTTCTGTCAACAATTATCGCTACAATACGTATTCTGTCAGTGGTTATCAAGATCCGCGATCAAACAGTGGTGAAAGTGTAATTGGGCGTGTGACGGATTACCGCATGGAGTTTGCGCGTCGTTATACCAACCAAATCTTGCGTTTCAACAAGACCTGGGATAAACATAGCCTGAATGGATTGGCTGCATACGAATTTAACGACTACTGGACAAAAACTTTAGATGCTTACGGAACGGGTATTGTAAATGGTTTCGAGGTATTGGATGTTGTTGCAAAACCAGAACGTACGAAAGGCGGAATTTCCGAATGGGCAGTACAGTCATTCTTGTCGAATGCAAACTATGCATACGATAATAAATATCTGGCACAGGTATCTTTCCGTCGTGATGGGGCATCCAATTTTGGTACCAATGCGAAATACGGAAATTTCTTTTCAGTCAGCGGTGGTTGGAATATCAATAAAGAAGAGTGGTTCAAGGCTGATTGGGTAGATAACTTAAAACTGCGGGCGGCTTATGGATCGGTAGGTAATAGACCGAGCTCATTATATCCACAATATAGCCTTTATTCGGTATCAGCATCATCAAGCTATAATGGAATACCAGGGGCATTAATTAGCCAAATTGGTAATAAAGATCTGACTTGGGAAAAAACATACACAACAGGTTTTGGGGTGGATGCTGCCTTATTTAAGAATAGGCTAAGACTTAATGTTGATTATTACGATAAGAAGACTGATAATGTGCTTTATCAAGTGCCGATCAGTGGTCTGACAGGTGTCACTTCTATCTGGAAAAATATTGGTAAGATGCAAAACCGGGGGATTGAATTGACCATCGGTGGCGATATAGTTCGCAACGATAATGTACATTGGAGTTTGGATGTTAATTTAAGTCACAATGTGAATAAATTGACGGAGCTATTTGAGACAAAAGATGCCAATGGTAATCTTGTTTCGAAACCAATTATCGCAGGGGACGGATCAGGGATAGCTGGATCGGCGCAACGTTTGCTTCAACCTGGTTATCCGGTAGATACCTATTATCTAAAAGAATGGGCTGGTGTCAATGTTGATAATGGTTTGCCGATGTGGTACAGATACGAGACAGATGCCAATGGCAATGAAACGAGGACTACAACGTCGAACTATTCCAATGCAACTTTCCGTAATGCAGGAAAAGGAAATGCAGATCTCTTTGGCGGTTTCAGTACAGCCTTAAGTTATAAGCAGTTTGATCTAAATGCCGTGTTCGGGTTCTCTTTGGGCGGTAAGTTGTATAATTATTCGCGCCAAGAATTTGACTCGGATGGAACTTATACCGATCGTAATCAGATGAAGTTACAGGATGGTTGGAGCCGCTGGGAAAAACCCGGTGATGTTGCTACTCATCCGATAGCAAGATACGATAACCAAGATAAAGGTAATTCACCGTCAACACGCTTCTTGGAAAGTAACAATTTCTTAAAAATGAGATCCTTGACTTTGGGTTACAACTTCGATTTGAAAAAGTATAACATCAAAAATTTACGTGTATTCTTAGCTGGAGAGAATTTGTTTACGATCACAAACTACTCGGGTGTTGATCCGGAGCTTCCATTGACTGAACCAGATGGTAAAGGCGGGGGTGGTCAAATGATCAGATCTACAGGCGTTTCTGTCTATCCTATGGTTCGTAAATACATGTTCGGCGCAAGTGTGACATTTTAATTTTAACGTTTAGAAAATCAATAATGAAAAAGATATTAATCGGACTTTTGATCGCATCGGCAGTATCCTCCTGCGATATCGATCGTCTTCCTTATACTTCGATGGACGAAGAGAATATTGTGAGTAATCCTGATGCCATGGTAACAGGTACTTATGCGCAGTTAAAAGCTTGGTCCGACCCAATGCACCGTCTTGGTGAATACGCTGGTGATAATATGATGATCCGCGGGTCATCGACAGACGCGTTTTACGAATTTATCTCCTATGCGAGAACACCTAATAATTACCGTTTGCAGAACTTCTGGGATAGCGGTTATAAAGCTATCGCGCAATCTTCGAACGTCATTAAGATGTTTGCTGAAGGTCAAAGTGAAGAGATGGATAATAAGTTGGGTGAATGTTATTACATCCGTGGAATGATGTATTTTTACCTTTGCCGTGCGTTCGGGAAGCCTTATTACCAAAGTCCCGAGACAAACTTGGGTGTTCCAATTGTCAACGGTACACCTGAAGATGTATTCAATGATTTGAACTTGCCAGACCGTGCGTCTGTAAAAGATACTTATGCGCAAGCGATCAGTGATCTGAAAAAAGCAGAAGCTTTATTGAAGATCGATAAGGGGGCAGTGTATGCTTCAAAGGGGGCGGCACAAGCAATGCTTTCCCGTATATACCTGTATATGAGCGGCACGTATAAAAATCCAAATGCAGAATATGCACGTCTTTCTGTAGAATACGCAGACAAGGTGATTAATTCAGGTAAATATGTCCTATTGGCTCGTGAGCAATTCATGAAATACAATACCTTTAGACCAGAAGATAACAAAGAGACGATCTTTGCGGTGAAACGTGTCGCTTCTGAATTTTCAGGTGATGATCACTATTATGGTATTGGTGGTATGTACTCCAATATCGGTGGTATGGGCTGGGGCGAGATGTATTCCAGTGCCAAGTACATAGATTTATTAAATGAAACAGGTCGCAATGACTGGAGACCTGATCATTATACGATTGTCGATGCACGTGCGGCCTTTATTGAACCTACTTATTCCAAAGATAAGGCCGGCAAATACTCAACTGTGTTTCGATTTATCAAACAAGATATACCTGCGAAAGCCGGTGATCCTAAAACAATGAGCTATCTGCAAATTCCAGTTGTAATTAACGGAAATACTGTTGTTGCACGAGAAGTCAAAAAGATAGGTGATAATGAGGTTGTTAAAGAATATACATTGACGGCAATTAATGCTAATCAACAGACCTATTCAATTACTTATGAAGATGGCAATACCTACTCCGGTATGATCGATTACTATATTTCCTTAAACCGTGCTTATCCACAATTCTATATTGTGAAATGCTCACGTGAAGGCGAGGAGTCGCAATTGCACTCACCTGTAATCAGCCGCTTGGGTGAAATTTATTTAAATCGCGCAGAGGCTAATGCAAAATTAGGTAATTATGGTGCTGCGCTAAATGATTTAAATACCATCAGAAATCGTTCTATTGTCAATGGGGGATATACTTCAATTGATGCTACCAATGCAAGTAAACTGATCGACAAAGAGCGTCAGTTGGAATTGGCTTACCAGGCTGAACGCAGTTATGATGTGTTTCGTAATGGCTTGCCGTTAAATAGAACTTATCCTGGGCCACAAAAACAATTTGAGGATATTGTACCGACAGATTTTAGAGTGACTTATTTTATTCCACAGGATGCGATCAATTCATATCCGGGCAAATTGACTCAGAATCCAACATCTAATTAGGCGAATATTGATAATTTAAACCCTATAAATGGCTTTACTTCACCGTAAAGCCATTTTTGTTTTTGTGTCGCGATAATCCCTTTCGAATCCGTATCTTTGTTCCCTTAAGTATATTTTTAGCATAAAAGTGCCATCTGCTGTGATAGTGGATGGATCAAATAAAATAAATATGGCAAATATTGTTGCAATTGTTGGTCGTCCAAATGTTGGTAAATCTACCTTATTCAATCGTCTTACAGAAAGTAGAAAAGCGATTGTTGATGACTTTAGCGGGGTGACGCGCGACCGTCATTATGAAACAGCCGAGTGGATCGGAAAGAAATTTACAGTAATTGATACAGGTGGTTTTGTACATGGTTCGGATGATGTCTTTGAAGAGGCTATTCGTGATCAGGTCTATATCGCTATTGAAGAAGCTTCGGTCGTTATATTCATGGTGGATGTCACCACTGGCATTACCGACTTGGATGATGAGATCGCTGATATTCTGAGAAGAAGTTCTAAGCCCGTGTATGTCGTGGCTAATAAAGTCGATCACGCTAAATTGCACCATGAATCGGCAGAGTTTTATGCTTTTGGTTTAGGTGAGGTTTTTAATATCTCGTCGGCTACAGGATCCGGTACAGGTGAATTGTTGGATGCTGTTGTTTCTCATTTTGAAGTGGAAGAGGAAGAAGAAGAATCTTTACCGAAATATACCATCGTGGGGCGCCCGAATGTGGGTAAATCCTCCTTGACAAATGCCTTGATCGGCAAAGATCGCAATATTGTAACGCCAATGGCCGGGACAACACGTGATTCAATCCGTATACATTACAATCAATATGGACATAACTTTTTATTGATCGATACAGCAGGTCTTCGTCGTAAGTCCAAGGTAAATGAAGATATTGAGTTTTATTCAGTGATGCGTACCATCAAAGCTTTGGAAGATTCTGATGTGACAATTTTAATGCTTGACGCACAGGATGGATTAGAAGCGCAGGACGTTAATATTTTCAACTTGGCAGAGAAGAACCGTAAAGGTATCGTAATTGTTGTCAATAAGTGGGATTTGATCGAAAAGGACAACAAAACAATGAAGGCTTTTGAAGATCGCATCAAAGAGAAAATAGCACCATTTACAGATGTGCCTATTATCTTTACTTCCGTAACCGAAAAACAACGTGTCCTTAAGGTGTTGGAAGTTGCCGACAAGGTATATGCCAACAAAACCAAAAAGATCCCTACTTCCAAATTGAATGAAGTGATGTTGGATATTATCGAGAATTATCCACCGCCATCCTTAAAGGGTAAATATATCAAAATTAAATATGCAACACAGTTGCCAGGACGGACACCGATGTTTGCATTCTTCTGTAATCTGCCACAATACATCAAAGATCCGTACAAACGTTTTATTGAAAACAAATTGCGTGAGAACTTTGACTTTACAGGTGTGCCAATTCAAATATATTTCAGACAAAAATAGATTTCCAAGCAGCGATTAAACATGGACCATAATCTCTATTTATACAATACGCTTTCGCGAACAAAAGAAAAATTCGAACCTATTCATCCCAATCTTGTTGGTATGTATGTATGTGGGCCCACAGTGTACAGTGATGTGCATTTGGGGAACTGTCGGACGTTTGTGTCTTTTGATTTGATTTTTAGATACTTGCGTCACCTTGGTTATAAAGTGCGTTATGTACGCAATATTACCGATGCGGGGCACTTGGAAGGCGATCGTGATGAAGGGGATGATAAATTTGCAAAAAAAGCAAAATTGGAACAATTGGAACCGATGGAAATTGTTCAAAAGTATACGATAGGTTTTCATGACGTATTGCGTCTTTTCAATACGTTGCCGCCCAGTATTGAGCCTACTGCGACAGGACATATTTCCGAGCAGATTGAAATGATCGAACAGATTATGGAGAATGGCTATGCCTATGAGCGCAACGGTACAGTCTATTTTGATGTTGAAAAATACGTTGAAACATACGATTATACGATATTGACCAATCGTAAATTGGAGGATATGCTCAATAATACCCGTGAATTGAGCGGTCAGGATGAGAAAAAGGGACGTTTGGATTTTGCCTTATGGATCAAAGCAAAACCTGAAACGATTATGCGTTGGCCTGCACCTTGGAGTGTTGGCTTCCCAGGTTGGCATATTGAATGTTCGGCCATGAGCAGAAAGTACTTAGGTGATCAGTTTGATATTCATGGCGGTGGAATGGATTTGGCAGCTACACATCATACCAATGAAATTGCACAATCAGAAGCATGTAACCATACGAGCCCTGCCAAATATTGGATGCACACGAATATGTTGACTGTAAATGGTGCGCGTATGTCCAAATCTGCCGGAAATGGATTTTTACCGGGCGAACTATTTACTGGAAATCATCCCTTATTGAATAGAGGTTATTCGCCGATGGCCGTACGATTCTTTATGTTGCAGGCACATTATAGAAGTACGCTGGATTTCTCCAATGAGGCTTTGGATGCGGCCGACAAAGGGTATAAAAGACTCATGACTGCGATCAGTCTTTTAGACAAATTGAAGGTGTCGAAAGGTGCTGATTCATTCAATTTAGCTGAAATCCGCCGCAAGTGTTACGCAGCTATGGATGACGATTTTAATAGTCCTGTACTCATTGCCGAATTGTTTGAAATAGTACGTATCATCAACTCGATTTATGATGGTAAAGCGAAAGTAACAGCTGAGGGATTGGAAGGTCTTCAAGTATTCATGAAAGAATTTGTTGAGGATATCCTAGGGCTTAGAAACGATCAGACTTCAGCATCCGATGATATCGATGACGTCATGAATCTGGTCATTAAACTACGTAATGAAGCCAAAGCAAATAAAGACTTCGTCACCTCTGACCGTATTCGTGATGAGCTTAATTCTATTGGAATTCAATTGAAAGATAGCAAAGAAGGAACACTTTGGAATAAGATTTGATAGATAAGAAATCGAATTTATAAAAGAGGAATAAAATGGAATATTCCTATTGGGAAAACACATTATCGTGGAAACCAATGGATATTCCATGTAACCTTTAAAAGAAAGATCAATTTGCATATGAATTTTTGGAATAGGCTATCCGTCGTCGCATTCATGAGTGTTGCTGGTACAACACTTTATGCGCAGATACCTGAGAAAGTTGGAAGCCTATTGCAGGCCGATAAGGATGCTGCTGCACTGGCTAAAGCCTCTACACCGCATCAAGCGTTTCTTTCGATCATTGATAAGGAATCTACGTTTTATGTCCCATCGGCAGTAAATGCTTATAACTATCTTAATAATAGACCAAATATTCCCGATGTTTTAAATTGGCAACCTACGTTTGCGTTGATTGCTAAAAGTCAGGAATTTGGTGTGACTTCGGGGTCTATGGACTTTCAGAAAGTAGGTGCAAGATTGCGTCATGGAGAATACTTGACTGTCTGGAAACGCAACAAAAAGGGTAAGTGGCTGGTCGATATTCGGGCCGAAGTTGAAAACAACGGAAAGGATGGGGAATTTGATCTTGAATATATCGAACCTACCGATTCGTGGTATCTGAAGCATCGCTCTAAAGTGCGATTGAATCAGCGTGAAGATATTGTCCTGGAAACAGACAAATTGATGTCAACAGTTCTGAAGGCCGACAACCCAACCGCATATAAGGAGTTTTTAAGCGAGGATGTCCGCTTTTTGTTCCCTTGGACCAGTCCGATGGAAGGAAAGGCCACAATGATGGATTATCTCAAAAAACAGCGGATGACGATAGAAACAGTCCCGGAAGAAGTAAAACGTTCGTATAGTGGCGATTTTGCCTATACAAAAGGAACTGCAACGGTACGACAAAAGGATAAGGTGGTGAAGTATAATTATATTCGTATCTGGCAACTGAGCGAATTGGCGAAGGATGATGTGAAGAAAGCGAACTGGAATATTCTGATCGAGATGATGTTTGAGAAATAGCATGACGATTGCCAAATAAAAAAAGGGCTTGAATATATACTATTCAAGCCCTTTTTTATAGGATAAGTGTTGTACACTTATTGTTTTTTCCATTTTTTCAATTCATCGCATGAACCAAACTCGTCACTGATATTGATAAATGTTGTTTTCGATTTATCATCGAACCATTTACTTAGATTGCGATTGATTTTATCTTGTCTGGCAGCCTCTTTGATTTTGGTGAAATCCTCGTCCAAATTTGCTTTGTGCGGCGGAATACGTGTTTTCAAGTAATTGAAACGGTAGCCAACATCGCCCATTTTGTCTGTAAATTGCTCTGGTTTGGAGTATTCTCCTGGTTTTAGGGGATCGATTGCTGTAAATACTGATTTTTCCAAGCCATCCATAGGAATTACGGTTGTGCGGCTTGAGCCTTCTTGATTTAGGATCATACCCCCATTGAATTTGCTTTCTTCTGCATCCGAATAATTTGTAGCAGCGTGATAGAAATCCATTTTTTTGTCAACAACCAGTTTATAGATACTGTCCAATTTATTTTTCGTTCTTTCCAACGCAGCAGTACCAGGATTGATCTTCATCAGGATATGGCGTGTATGCACCTCTTCGCCCCGTCGTTCGAGTACCTGAATAATATGAAAGCCAAATTTGGATTCTACAATTGGAGAAATTTCTCCCGGTTTTAATTTAAAAGCCATCGCGGAGAATTCCTTTACGTAGTTGTCACGTGTGCCGAAACCTAAATCACCACCATAAGGGGCAGATCCGGGATCTTGCGAGTATATACGAGCCATTGTACCAAAGTCTGAGCCATCTACAATCTGCTTGCGGATACCTTCAATCTTATCTCGCTGCTCTTTTTTTTCTGCATCTGTCAATTTGGGCATCATCACAATCTCACCGATTTCTACCTCGGTATTGAAGTAAGGCAGACTGTCTTTATTCAAGCCTTCAAAATAACGCTTTACTTCCAATGGTGTTACGTCTACTTTTTGAACAATGTTTTGCTGCATTTTGTTAGCTTTCAATTGCTCAAAAACACTTGAACGCATTTCTTCTTTGTATTGCAATAAAGAGCGGTTGAGGAATTTTTCAAGACGTTCTTGCCCTCCTGCCTGTTGTGACATATGACGTAGGCGGGAGTTAAGGTTATCGTCAACTTCGGTTTCCGTTACATCTATAGAGTCAATTACTGCCTGTTGGGAAAGCAGCTTCTGAATGATTAACTGCTCAAGGACGCCGCATTTAAAATTTTCATTAGGTTTATTCCCTTGCGCTAACCATTGAGAATATTGCATATCCACGTCGGACTGTAAGATAATGCCCGATCCAACCGTTGCTACAACGCGATCAATAACTTGACGTTGCGCAAGACTGGCCTGAATTGATGCAAACAGCAATAAAAACAATATATAAATGTTTTTTTTCATCCGTATAAATTATTTATGATATTTATGAGTGATCTTCATTTGTATAAATGAATTCGTTTCACTCGGTTATTTGTTCATCATTTATTTTTTTGTCACAAGCATTCACGCTGCCTTCGGCGGTATACGTAGTAATTGTGTTCAATATATACTTTTTTGAACAACAGCACAAAATTATCAGATTATATGAATTATTCGTACTTTTATTTAACAATATTTTTGTATTCCCAATATTTTAAATGGGCGATTTTAGAATTGTTAAAATTGATGTGCTAAAATACGCATTTGCCTATTAGAAAGGACGGTTTTAACCAAATTTAACAAGTCTATTGACGATATTTACGCCTATAAAATAGCGGGGTTTTTAGATCCTCACACGGAGGATGAATGGGTGAATTTAAGTAGGGGCCCGTATAATTTAGAAACAAACTTGATGTAACGGTCTCATTCAACAAATGAGTAGCTACATTTATAAAATAATTTCAATGAAAAAAGCATTTATTTATTTGATGACAATTTTACCTCTTGCTAGTTTTGCGCAACAGATTCCCATGTTTGTGGGCACATATACGAGCAAAACCGCGAGCAAGGGCATCTATATTTATAATTTTGATGTTAAAACTGGTGAAACAACCTTGTCGAGCACGCAAGAAAGTAAAGATCCATCCTTTTTAGCGCGAAATAATAACTTTATTTATGCCGTTAATGAGGTTCCAAATCAAGAGGGGACTGTTTCTGCCTATTCTTTTAAGGACGGTCATTTAACTTTTCTAAACTCACTTCCTTCCGGAGGGGAGTCGCCTTGTTTTGTTGAAGTACATCCTAAGGGTAGCTTGCTCGCTGTAGCAAATTATACAGGCGGCTCTGCAGCGCTGTTTGATTTAGAAAGTAATGGTGTTTTGAGCAAAAGAGCACGATTAATACAACACGAGGGTAAGGGAGTGGACCCCGTTCGCCAAGAAAAGCCACACGTACATTCTACTTTTTTCTCCAATAAAGGGGATAAGTTGTACGTCCAAGATCTTGGTTTGGATGAGATTTCTATTTATCCGGTGAATAAAACTGGAAATGCCTATAGTCTTGCTGATGAATCAGAAGATATCTTTACGCCTGCTGGTGGCGGTCCTAGACATATTGTATTTGATAAGAAAGAGAAATTCCTGTATGTCGTATTGGAAATGACCGGTCAAATTGCATCGTATAAGAAAGATGGCGATGCATGGATGTATCAAAGTACTTTTGATATTAACCCCGAAGGTTTTAAAGGAAGTAACGGCGGTGCTGACATGAAGATCTCTGCTGATGGAAAATTCCTGTATGCGACCAACCGTGGCGATGCCAATACGATAGCTACTTTTTCGGTAGAAAAGGATGGAGAATTGAAGAAAATAGCGAATCTTTCAGTAAAAGGTAAAGGTCCGCGTAATTTCAACCTTTCTCCGGATGGGAAATATCTTTTGGTCGCCAATCAATATACCAACAACATTGTTTTGTTTAGTCGGGATGCTAAAACGGGTTTGTTGACAGATACTGGAAAAGAAATTGCTGTACCAGCACCAGTTTGCATTATCTTCTAATCCAGAAAAGAAGTTCGAATAAGAAAAGAAGATTTTTAGGAAAAACCGTATGCGTTTTTTACTAAAAAGATTAATATAACCAAAAGTGGCTAATAAAGAGTAGTTTACAAGAGAGAAAAACTCTATCGGTAACGATTTAGTAATGGTGCTTACTGCACTTGTTTTTATCTGATTACCTTGTAAATCAATATTGCAAATATAAAAAATAAAGGGTAAAGAGTATTGGTTCTTTATCCTTTATTTTTGCCCTTTCCTTCTACTTAATAACAAATAAAATCTCCCCACTGGGGAGAAACTGTGATAATAGTTTCAATATTATTCCCAAATTTTGACATATCAACAATAGATGCAACTCCGAAACAAATTGTGAGAACCTCTAAACGACTATGCTATGGAAATCGTGTTGAATAAAATATTATCGCAAATTCATTATCAAGAAGACAAACTATCTTCTCAAATGATGCCAACAGCGGATGAGGCTTATCAAATGACGTTGTTCTTAAAAGAACTGCTCTGTGCCATAAAAACCAAAGTCTTACAAGCCGGATTTAAAGATGAACAACAGGAGATTGAATTTTTCAGGAATATCAAACCGCAAATATTAGGAAAACTAATTTACTATAATAAAGTATTCCGCATAGAAACAACCTGTCCTGTCAATAACGGCAAAATACATCATAGCTACTACGAAAACCTATTAAAAAATCTGAAATCAGAATATAAGGAAAATATTTGTAACGAAGATTTTTATAGATATTACCGTGCTGGTAGAACAGATCGTGACCATACTTATTTCAAACTTGGAAAGATCAATTATCACGATGGTTTGAAAAGTGGCGTATTTGAAATTGACCTCAGCTTCTCAACGTATTATGATAATAAGATTGCACATATTATTGCTAATGAATTACTTTATACTTACATGCTCAGCAAAATCAATCCCGAAGAAAACCCAGACACGATTTTACAGAATTTAGATACAAAAAAGGATATTTCATGGACAAATTCTCAAAATGCACTTATTGAGCTCATATACGCTCTCTATGCTTCAAATTCCATTGCATACGGAAAAATAGGGATAAGAAAATTGGCTTTGATTTTTCAAGTGCTGTTTAGAACTCCGTTAAACGATATTCATCATTCTTTCCACCGAATGAAAACAAGAGCAGGTTCAAGAACTGCATTTTTAGACCAGCTTAAAATATCCCTCGAAGAATATATGGATAAAGACCTTTAGCTATATCAAAATAAAGATTTGAAAGCAGTACCCAAAACGTACTGCTTTTTTCTTTGCCTATATCTGCCAATTGGCAAATGTTAATACAACCTCATAATTAAACTCACTTAAATCCCTAAAACACTTATTAAACAAGGGTTTTACCGAATGGTAAAAATTTTCAAAAAACCGCCAAACCAATTGGCAGAGCTTGGCAGACAAACACTGCCAGCTTTCTCAATTTTGCATAGTGAACGTTAAAAAGCTGTGCGATGAAAATAATAACAATTGAAGAGGAAGCCTGGCAACAGCTAAACAGCCGTATCAATGCCATTGCCGATTACCTGAAAAGGCAGGAAGATAAAAGCTATGATGACCTGTGGCTAAATAACCACGAGGTATGCCAATACCTGCACATCAGCGAAAAAACCTTATGGCGTATGCGAACCAAAGGAGAGATCACTTACTCAAAAATCTACGGTCAGTATTTCTACACCCTTGGATCCATAAAAGATATGCTTAATGCCAACGCCATACAAAGCAGTGATGAATTTATACAAGAGCTTATGGTAAAAGGTAAAAGCTATATCGAAAAAGGCAGAAAGCTAAGTGTAAATAAAAAATAGGACCCTTAAAAGTATATCCCTATGAATATTGACAGAATGGAATTTTTGGCGTGGATGGAACGCTTAATGGGTCGCTTAGATATGCTGGGTGATAATATAAACGAGTTACAAAAGAAACGCAACAGCATAGATGGAGAGGAATTACTGGACAATCAGGATTTACTTCAAATGCTGAAAATAAGCAACCGTTCTCTGCAACGGTATCGCTCCATCGGCAAACTGCCCTATTACACTATTAGTGGAAAGCTTTATTACAAATTGTCTGATGTACATCAATTCATCAGAGATAGCTTTAACCCACCTTCAACCAAATAAAGCCAATGAAAGACAAACACTACCTCTGAGTGCCATATAGTGCAATTCAGTGAAAGCTTGCTTTACATTCGATAGTAAATTTTAAACTTTTGAGAATATGAGTGAAGAAACCATAAATAAACAGGAAATGCCCGAACAGTTATCTGACATTTTGTTAGTTCTGGATAAGGAAAAAATGAAAATCCAAGCTGTAAAGAGTATAGACGAGAATGGAAAAATGGAAACCGTTGACCCCACCAAGAAAAACCAAAACCAATTTATGCGTGTGGATAAAAGCGGTGATTTCTTTTCGAACTTCTTTTCCAATTTTTTCAGCCAATTAAAGAACCCTACCAATTTTTCATTCTTTAAAGTGCCTGCACCTATCGCTGTTGAAAAAGCACAGAAAATGCAAAAGCAGGTTGATAAACCCACTGCTGAAGGCGAAAAAGTAATGAAAGAACACGAAGTAAAAACAGAACCGCAATCGGATAAAAAACAAGTAAATCAAAATAATATGGCAACAACACAAACAACACCGGAAGCAAGCGAATACCGCTACAAACCGGAGCAGATTGATTGGGATACAATGACCAATCTCGGATTAAGCAAGGAATACCTTGAAAAGAGAAACCTACTTGAACCTTTATTGAAAGGTTATAAAACAAACGAACTACTACCGATTGGTGTTAACCTCGGCGGTACAATTCTTCGTACAGATGCCCGCTTGTCTTTACAGCAAGCCGAAGACGGAAAAGTTGTGGTAGGAATACACGGCATCAAAAAAGAACCCAATTTGCATTTTGAGTTTTTCGGACACAAGTTTACGGATGAAGACAAAAAGAACCTGCTCGAAACTGGTAATATGGGGCGTGTAGTAGATTTGAAAAATTCCAAAACTGGCGAACTGATGCCGTCTATTATTAGTATAGACAGGTTAACCAATGATGTAATTGCTCTGCGGACGGAATTTATAAAAATTCCCGATGAAATTAAAGGTGTAAAACTGAATGATGAGCAAAAGCAAACTCTATTGGAAGGCAAACCACTTTATTTAGAAAGTATGGTTTCTACGAAAGGAACTGAATTTTCGGCAACGGTTCAGTTCAATGCAGATAAGCGATATGTGGAATTTTTGTTCGACCGCAATAATTCTAACAGGCAAACGCAAAGCAACGGACAGAATAATGAGCAAAGCAAGCAACAAAACCAAACACAGGAAATTCCAAAAACTTTCCGAGGAAAAGAACTGACTGACGAGCAACAAAAAGATTTCAAGGCTGGTCAAACCATTTACATTGATGGATTGAAAGATAAAAAAGGGCAACCATATCAAGGTTATATCACTTTCAATAAAGAAAATGGAAAAACCAATTTTGAATTTCCAAATCAATATAAGGAAAGGATAAAACCGACCGAAGCTCATAAAACGCAAACTGCGGTCAATTCTGAAGGCAAAACCCATGAGGCCACCAAGAACATTAAAGAGCCTTTGAAGTCTGGTCAACAAACACCGAAAAACAAACAACAGCAGGAGCAACAGGAAAAGCCCAAAGCTCCAGAGAAAACAAGAGGCAAAAAAATATCTTAAAGTATGAAAACAATCATTGCAGAAAAACCAAGCGTAGCAAGGGAAATAGCCGGACTTTTGGGAGCATCCGATAAAAAGGACGGCTACCTGACAGGTAACGGCTATTTTGTTACCTGGGCATTCGGACATTTAATAGGACAGGGAATGCCCGAAGATTATGGAATTTCGGGATTTGATAAAACAGCGTTACCGATTTTGCCCAATCCTTTTTTATTAACTGTTCGGAAAGTAAAAAAAGATAAAGGCTATACAGCCGATACAGGAGTGTTAAAGCAACTAAAAATTATTGAACAGCTTTTCAATAAAAGCGAGAGCATTATTGTGGCTACCGATGCAGGACGTGAAGGCGAATTGATATTTCGTTACATCTACGAATACCTGAAATGCAACAAACCCTTTGAACGCCTTTGGATAAGTTCGTTGACCGAAAAAGCCATCAAACAAGGATTTGAAAAACTAAAACCAGGAAAAGAATTTGACGGATTATACCAAGCAGCACAAGGTAGAAGCCGTGCTGATTGGTTGGTAGGCATCAATGCTACACAAGCATTGAGCATTGCCGCAGGAAATGGTATCTATTCCCTCGGAAGAGTTCAAACACCTACCTTGGCTTTGATATGCAAACGTTATTTGGAAAGCAAGAATTTCAAGGTTAAGAATTATTGGCAGATACAGCTATCGCATAATAAAGAGTTGATAGATTTTAAAAGTATTTCCAAAACAAAATGGGAAGACCAAAAACTTGCCGTTGATACGCTGAAAGCCATTCAACGAAACGAAACGGCAACAGTTACATCAGTAGAAACCAAAAGCGTTACGGAACAACCGCCTTTGCTATTCGATCTTACCGGATTGCAGAAAGAAGCCAATAAAAAACTGAACCTTTCTGCTGATGAAACGCTCAATATTGCTCAAAGTCTCTATGAAAAGAAGTTTATCACTTATCCTCGAACCGGAAGCAAATATATTCCCGAAGATATGTGGGCAGAAATACCCAATCTTGTAAGGGCTTTACAGGACAGAGAAAGCTGCAAACAGGCGATTACAAAAATGAGATGGGGTCGCTTCAATAAACGTATTGTGAACGATTTGCGTGTTACCGACCACCACGGTTTGTTGATTACAGATAAAATCCCGTCAGCACTGAACGCAAAGGAAAACTCCGTTTATGATATGATTGCCTTTCGACTGCTCGAAGCCCTTTCACAAGCCTGTATCAAGGAGATAACCGATGTAGGTTTACAGGTATTGCATTATGATTTTACGGCAAAGGGTTGTAAGGTTATAGAAGCGGGCTGGCGTTCCATCAAAGGCAGTTTCTCCGATGATGATACCGAGCCTGTACAGGATTTGCCCGAACTGAAGAAAGGCGATGAACTTAAAATAAAAGAAGTCTCCGTTTTGGAAAAAAAAACCAAACCGCCTGTATTGTATACCGAAGCAGGGCTTTTGTCGGCTATGGAAAGTGCAGGAAAGGAAATCGAAAATGAAGACGAACGGAAAGCCCTGCAAAATATCGGTATTGGCACTCCGGCTACAAGAGCCGCAATAATTGAAACCTTGTTTACCCGCAATTATATCCAACGGGAAAAGAAATCCTTAATCCCTACCGAAAAAGGATTGCAGGTGTACGAATTGGTCAAAGACCGTAAAATTGCGGATGTGGCAATGACCGCCGAATGGGAATTGGCTTTGCAAAAAATCGAAAATAACGAAGCAGATGCAGAGGCATTTCAAAAAGAAATGGAAACTTACGCCTCATCTATTACCAATGAATTGTTACAAACTTCCATTGCGCAAAACAACTTGCCTAAATTGGTTTGCCCGAAATGCAAAGGCCATCAACTCATTATCCGTGATAAAATAGTGAAGTGTCCGGATGAAGTTTGTAGTTGGGTACAGTTCCGCAATGTGTGTGGCATACAAATCAGCTTAGCCGATATTGAAAACCTTGTCAATAAAAAGAAAACTTCACTTATCAAAGGAATGAAAAGCAAAGCTGGAAATAAATTCGATGCTTATATCGTGTTGAATGAGGATTGCAAAACCTCTTTTGAATTTGCTAAAAATAAAAGCTACAAAAGTAATGGAAAATAAGCCTACCATTAGCACAATGGAAATCAGAAATCTGATTTATTCCATACGTGGAAAGCAAGTGATGCTGGATAGCGACCTCGCTTCCTTATATCAGGTGGAAACCAAGAACCTCAACAAAGCCGTAAAAAGAAATATTGAAAGATTTCCTGCTTCTTTTTGCTTTCAACTTACCGAAGAGGAAGTTGAAAACTTGAGGTTCCAAATTGGAACCTCAAGTTTGAGCTACGGCGGAAGACGTTATCTGCCCTATGTTTTTACTGAACAAGGGGTCGCAATGGCTTCTGCTATACTTCGCTCGGATATAGCGGTTAAAGTCAGTGTTGAAATTATGGAAGCCTTTGTAGAAATGCGGAGAATGCTTGCCAGCAATGCCTCTCTTTTTCATCGTTTGGATAAGATTGAATTGAAACAATTAGAAGCCGACCAAAGATTTGAAGAGATTTTTAAGGCACTGGAAAGCGACAAGCTCCACAGCGAAAAAGGTATCTTTTACAACGGACAGATTTTTGATGCCTACGCCTTTGTATCGGATATTATCCGAAATGCAAAAACCTCCATTATCCTGTTGGATAATTATGTAGATGATACGGTATTGACTTTATTGGGTAAACGGAATAATAATGCAACTGCCACTATCTATACCAAAAACATCAGTAATCAGCTACGGCTGGATGTACAACGATACAACAGCCAATATCCTCGGATTGAAATTAAGATTTTTTCCGATGCTCACGACCGCTTTTTGATTATTGACGATGTGGAACTTTACCATATCGGAGCATCACTAAAAGACCTGGGCAAAAAATGGTTTGCCTTTTCGAGAATGGATATTGAGGTGGGCAGAATGCTCCAATTACTGAATAGAGTTTAATTAAATCCCTGTTTTTGACAGGGATTTAAAATTCTAATTTCTTCTTGTCCAACTTAAATTAGCAGATATTAATTCAACTATTAGGGTTTCCAGTATTTCGTTTACCCATTCTAATTCAAAAATCAAATTGTTCTTAGCGAACCTAAAAGTTAAATCTTGCTTTTCTGCGTGGAATATCTTATTCCGTAAATAGTAACAGTATTTAATACAGATGAAGACAGTAATTTCTAATTCGGTATTTATTACAGGATTTTTAACCTTGTCCTCTAAATATCCAGTAATCCTTTTAAAGATTATTTCGCTGTCAGTTGAGGACTTATTATTGTGATAAAGGTCTTTGATATAGTCGAACTTATTAAACTTATTTTCAACCTTATCCACACTGAAAATATTTTTTAAATCAGTTTCAAAATAACTGATATTATCAAGCAAGTTTTTACAAATAATCTTATTTTGATACCTGAAGATAAATGCAATAAAGGAAACTATCTTTTCTTTAGTATCATAATCATTACTTAGTAGCTCATTGAAACGAACTTTTTCTCGAAGTTCTTTAGCTGTAATATTTCTTGCTCTATGCAGTGATTTTGGAAACAATGTTGGGTTAGTAATTATGAAATTTCGCATTAATCGGTGGCATTCATTTTCGTTTACACCATTTCCAAAATAATAATAGATTGAATTAAAAGATTTCCATAACTTTTCAAACCGTTCACTTTCTTCATCGGTAATTTTAGATTTCAAAAGGTAGGTTAAAGCATATTGGATTGCTTTGGATTTATCGTCAATTTTAAAAATATCGGTAATATCTAAAGTTGAAATATCAGTCCCTTTAAATTTATCGTTCAATATTTGTTCAATACCAATTTTTGAAGTTGGTAGAGAAAGCATTGTTTCTTCTCCTGTTTGCTTTATTCGGTTAATAGAGATATGCTGTATAGGAACGAAATGGTTTACTCGGATATAATAGTAAATCAGAGATTTTATAATCTGATTATGAATAGAATTGCTTTCTGAAAAAACAATATTTATAAGATTGATTTTTGCAGTTCTATTGCACTTTATTGTTAGTGTATCATTCTCAATCACTAACTCGTCATTTGTATCTGAACTTCCCTTATACTCCATTTCAAATACTTCCCGAGAAATTGAAATGTCAGGAGCATCAAAACTTATATTTATGGAATAATTGTGCTTTATTTTATTTTTTGCGAATGTCTTAATGGAGCTTGTTATAAAACTGTCAAACCTTGATTTCTTTTCATAATTATAAATATCATAAACGTCGGGATATAAATCCTTAAACTTTATCTTGAAATCTGTTAATGTATAAGGGTCTCCATTAAATGAATTGTGCAAAATCAAAAGTTTATCATTTATAGTTTTAACGGACTTGCCTTTCTTTTTTTTGGTCAATCTAACATCTTCGCCAAAATTTTGCAAGGCTCTAAAGGCTTGCTCCTTAACTTCAAATATTCTATCCGTTTTCATCAAACGATACAATTCCCTTTTGCTTTCAAAGCATTTATACTTTGAAAGGAAGTCTATTGCTTTCTACCTATTCCGGTAGTCTGATATATCATTTGCAAGGTTTACATACTCTGCAATGTTATTTGGTTTCTTATTGTCAAAATCCTTGTTAGCCATATTCTTCCTCACATAGTTTAATCGTCAAATTTAATCAAAACCAATCTGTATTCCGTTGCTTAGCCGATTATGTTTACGACAAATCCAACCTCTTAAAGCCAAACCCTGCCACTTCTGCAAAGTGGCTTATCTACTGCTATAATTTTAGGCTTCAAATAAAATTCTAAACAAAATTATAGTATGGACACACAACAAAAAGGCCTATCGTATTTCAGGTTACGACTGCAAGAATTATTAAACACCAGCTTTCCCGAAAAGGCGAACGACCAAAAATTTATTGAGCAACGTTCTTCGTGGGCGGCTAATGCTTACGAGGGTGCTTTTAGTTCAGGAAATCCTATTGAACAATGTGATGAAATAGCCAATTACATTCTTTTTGAGGACTTACACTTCTCCAGGTTCGACACCGTTTTTCAGGTGGTATGCAATGAGTTTGATACCATAATGGCAGACGAGGAACTGCGACCATTTGCCCTAAAAATGTCCCCTGTTTGTGAGCCTGTTTTCTCCGGCTATGAACTAACCGATGATTTTGCATACGGTTATGAGTTTGATTTACTCTATACCGAGATAACCGGAACCATCGCAATATGGATACAGGAAAATGGGCTTCAGTAAAAAGCAACATCTCCAACAGAACATTGATGCCCTGCGAATTGCTTTTAAACTGGAAAAGGAGAAACAGCAAGCCACCGTAGGCGAAAGACTACTAATGATGCAATACAGCGGATTTGGCGGTCTTAAATTCGTATTGAACCCCATTGCAAATGATATAGACATCAATCATTGGAGAAAAACGGAACACGACCTTTTCCCAATTACGCAGGAACTGCACCAGCTACTCAAAGAAAATTCAGAAGACGATAAACAATACCGCAGATATGTAGATAGTTTTAAAAGTTCTGTGCTTACGGCTTTTTATACACCGCCACAGGTCATTGACACGATTTGCGTAAGCTTGCGTGAAAGCGGTCTGAACATTGATAAATTCCTTGAACCATCAGCAGGGATTGGCTCATTCATACAGTCCTTTTCGGAAAATCAATCGGCAAATGTTACCGCTTATGAAAAGGACCTACTCACCGGTAAAATTTTAAAACAGCTTTATCCCGAAAGTAACATCCTCGTGAACGGCTTTGAGGAAATCCCCGAAAAGGAAAAAAAAAGCTATGATGTTGTTGCGAGTAACATTCCGTTCGGCGACACATCGGTGTTTGATCTTTCCTATTCCAGAAGCACAGACACAGCCAAAGTAAAGGCTGCTAGAAGCATCCACAATTACTTTTTTCTGAAAGGTGCTGATATGCTCCGTGAGGGTGGTTTGTTAGTTTACATTACTTCACAAGGAATTTTAAACAGTCCAAAGAACGAACCAATACGCAGGGCGTTAATGCAGGATAATAATTTGGTTTCGGTGGTCAGATTGCCCAACAATTTGTTTACTGAATATGCAGGAACGGAAGTTGGCAGTGATTTGATTATCCTTCAAAAAAATACGGCAAAGCAAAATTTGACAGAAGGAGAAGAACTCTTTTGCCAGAGCAAGCAAACAGAATACAATACGCCTGGCAATGCTCTTTTTCAGGACAGCACAAGAATTGTACATACCGACCGCAAATTAGATACCGACCCTTATGGGAAACCGGCATTAATTTATACGCACAAAGACGGCGTTGCCGGAATTGCCAAAGACCTCAAACAAATGCTTTCCGAAGATTTTGGAAAGCACCTGAATTTAGGTTTGTACAAAGGCGAACTGGACGATGAACTTATAATACAAATTCCTGCTACTCCTAAGGTAACACCTCCAATTGTCGACCCTGTAACCATTCAGGCGGAAATACAACCTTTATCAATCAATCGGGAAAGCCCGCAGGAATTAAAACAATTAAGCATTTTCGACATGTTTGAAAATGCGGACGAACCTGTAATGGTTGTTGCTTCACCCAAAAGAACGACACAAGTTAAAAGGCAAAGCACCAATAAAAGAAGAGGTGCAATGGGTCGCCAACCTGACCTTTTCAGTAGTGCGATACAGCAACCTTATACACCTCCGATTACCAATAGAACTGCCAACGGAAGCCCATCTACCAATGGCAAAAAACAGGAAACCATCGGCGACCTGTTTTCGGGTATCAACGGGAATGGCCAAGCTGATAAGCCAACCTTTACCGATACCATTCCCGAACCTGCTCCTTATGGTGGCAAATTACATCCGTTCCATCGTAACGATTGCCTTGTAGTGGATAATGGCTGGGTAGGTCATCTGCAAGATGTAGATACATCAAACGGTACGGCAGTTTTCCACCCTTTAGCTTTACCGACCTTACAGAAAACAAGAGCCGAAGCGTATATCGAGGTGCGTGATATTTACCAACAGCTTTACACTAACGAAGCAGAGCTTCAGACCGAACACAAAGAAGAAAGGGAAAACCTTAACCGCCTTTACGATGTCTTTGTCAAAAGATACGGAAACCTCAACAGTGCCGATAATATCAAGCTCATCAAAACGGATAGCTCCAGTAAGGAAATCCCTTATTTGGAGCGTGTCGTAGGTGGTGTAGTTCATAAATCGGATATATTTAGCCGTCCGGTAAGTTTCTCCACCTTAACAATAGCAACTGACAATCCCGAAGAAGCGTTAGCGGCTTCGCTGAACAAATACGGAAGCGTGGATTTGGAATATATGTCCGAAATCAGCGGTATGACGGACGATGCTTTAAAAGAAGCATTGCACGGTCGTATTTACTACAATCCTCTGCAAAAGGAATATGAAATATCCGAACGCTGGATTGCAGGGAACGTAGTAGAGAAAGCCCAAGAGGTCAAAGCGTATCTCGAACGCAATCCCGATGATGCCGAAGCCAAAGCAAGCCTTACAGTCATAGAAGAAGCCCGACCAAGGCGTATCGAATTTGAGGAACTTGATTTCAATTTGGGCGAACGCTGGATACCTACAGGTATTTATGCCCGATTTGCTTCACATCTTTTTGATACGGACGTACTCGTTCATTACTCTGAGAGCTCTGATGACTTTTCAG
Source organism: Sphingobacterium sp. UBA865 (assembly GCF_002295765.1). Lineage (NCBI taxonomy): Bacteria > Pseudomonadati > Bacteroidota > Sphingobacteriia > Sphingobacteriales > Sphingobacteriaceae > Sphingobacterium > Sphingobacterium sp. UBA865. The sequence continues at coordinate 241,514 of NZ_DBGB01000031.1, forward strand.
TAAAGTGCGACCGTAAGAATTTGCATATCTGGGAAAAATACGCTGTCAAAGCTGAAAGCCGGACATTTGATGGGATTGCCCTTCTCAAACACGCCCTTGTCAATACCACACCTGATATTACCAAAAAAATAGTGGTTGGCGACCAGGAGCTCAAGGTTCGGGATATGGAAGCCATACAAATGGCTAACACCAAGATAGATGAAATCCGTACCGCTTTTACCGACTGGCTGCACGCCCAGAATGATGAGTTTAAAAACAGGCTGACGGGCCAATATAACGACACTTTTAACTGTTTCGTCCGACCAAACTATGACGGAAGCCATCAGGATTTTCCAGGGCTGGACCGCAAAGCATTGGGTATCGAAGATTTGTATTCGAGCCAAAAGGATACCGTGTGGATGATAAAGCTTAACAACGGTGCTATATGCGACCATGAAGTAGGCGCAGGAAAAACCTTGGTAATGTGTACGGCTGCACAGGAAATGAAACGTTTGGGGTTAGCCAATAAGCCTATGATGATAGGGCTAAAAAGCAACGTTCACGAAATTGCCGAAGCTTACCGCACCGCTTATCCACACGCTAAAATATTGTTTCCGGGTAAAGAAGATTTTACACCTCAAAAACGCCAACGCATTTTTGGCGATATTAAAAACAATGATTGGGATTGTGTTATTCTCACACATGATCAATTTGGAATGATCCCAAAATCTCCCGAAATTCAGAAGGAAATCTTAGAAATTGAGTTGGACAGCGTGGAGCGTAACCTTGATGCCCTGCAATCGCAAGGCAAGGAAGTGACCAGAGGAATGCTTGCCGGTGTAATCAAGCGAAAAGAAAATCTCGAAGTCAAACTCAAAACCCTGCAACACGATATTGAAAATCGTAAAGATGATGTGGTAGATTTTAAGATGTTGGGTATAGACCATCTGTTTGTGGATGAAAGCCATCAATTCAAAAACCTGATGTTCAATACAAGGCATTCCAGAGTTGCAGGATTAGGTAATGTTGACGGCAGTCAAAAGGCCATCAACCTGCTATTTGCCATTCGTACCGTTCAGGAACGCACCAATGCAGATATGGGGGCAACTTTTCTTTCGGGAACTACCATCAGTAATTCGTTAACCGAACTGTACTTATTATTCAAATACCTGCGACCAAGAGCAATGGAAAAACAGGGCATTCATTCCTTTGATGCCTGGGCTGCTATTTACGCAAGGAAAACGACCGATTATGAATTTTCGGTAGCGAACAATATTGTAGCTAAAGAACGTTTCCGCTATTTTATCAAAGTGCCGGAGCTTGCCCAATTCTACTCTGAAATCACGGATTACCGGACGGCAAAAGATATAGGTATCGATCGCCCCAATAAGAATGAGGTATTGTATAATATACCGCCCACTCCAGAACAGGAAGAATTTATTAAAAAGCTAATGGAGTTTGCAAAAACGGGCAATGCTACCTTATTAGGAAGAACACCTTTATCACAAAGTGAAGAAAAAGCTAAGATGCTTATCGCTACAGACTATGCCCGTAAGATGTCTTTGGATATGCGTATGGTAAGCGGTAGCTACGAAGACCATCCCGACAATAAGGCTTCACATTGTGCGGCGAAAATTGCTAAGTATTATAATCAATATAATGCACAGAAAGGAACGCAATTCGTTTTTTCCGATTTGGGAACCTACAAACCAAACGAATGGAATGTTTATTCAGAAATCAGACGCAAACTTGTGGAAGACCACGGTTTACCTGCATACGAAGTCCGTTTTATACAGGAAGCCAAAAATGACAAGCAACGCAAGGAACTTATCAAAGGAATGAACGAAGGGAAAATCCGTGTGCTGTTCGGTTCTACAAGTATGCTGGGTACAGGTGTCAATGCACAGAAGAGAGCCGTTGCCGTTCATCATCTGGATACGCCGTGGCGACCAAGCGATCTTGCCCAAAGGGACGGCAGGGCTGTTCGTAAAGGCAATGAAATTGCCAAGTTTTTCGCAGGTAATAAAGTAGATGTCATTATCTATGCCGTAGAAAAATCACTGGACAGCTATAAGTTTAACCTGCTATACAACAAACAACTATTCATAGACCAGTTAAAAAATAACAATCTCGGCAAACGAACGATTGACGAAGGCAGTATGGACGAAAAATCAGGAATGAACTTTTCGGAATATGTGGCTATCCTGTCAGGAAATACAGATCTACTGGATAAAGCCAAACTGGAAAAACAGATTGCCGGATTGGAAAGCGAAAAACAAGCGTTTAACCGTTCAAAGTATAGTGCAAAATACAAATTGGAAGACTATACGGCAGAATTGGATAAAGCCCAATCCCGCTTTGACCGTATGAACCTTGATTGGAATAATTTACAAGGGCGTATCCAAAAACGTTCGGACGGCACAATCGCAAATCCTCTGCAATTGGATGGCTTACCGCCAAATGCGGACATCAAACAAATCGGTGCAAAGCTCAACCAGCTTGCCGACAAATCTCGTACAGGTGGGGATTATGAAGAAATCGGAAGCCTTTACGGGTTCCAACTTTTGGTAAAAACGGAAATGTCGCAAAAAGACGGCGTGGATATTCGTATAAACCGTTTCTTGGTTCAGGGGGAAGGAAACATAAAATACACATACAACAATGGCCTAATCGCTAAAGACGAAAAATTGGCTGCTATGAATTTCCTTAATGCTCTGGAAAAATTGCCTAGCTACATCGAGCAGGAGCAAAAGAAAATTGTAGAAATACAAAAAGACTTGCCAGTTCTTCATGAAGTGGTAAACGGTAATTGGAGTAAGGAGATCCGGTTGGGCGAACTCAAAACGGAGTTGGCTTCTGTGGAGCGAAAAATACAGTTATCCATCACGCCTGAGCCTAAAGAAGAACCTTCGGAACAAACCGAAAAGCAGAAGCAAACTATAAAAATTTCAGAAGAGAATGAACAAACAAAAGCTATTCATCTATCAAGGGGAATTTAATGAGTATTTACTTCATCCTCTTCATCCATTTTATTGATCAAGGCATCACGCAAGCTGTCAAGGAACTTGGTTCGGTTTATTTTTCGGGCTTTAAGTTCCATAAATGTATGATAAAAATCGCCCAAATCAACATTAAATGTAACTTCTAACGTTTTAGCAATCAATTTTATATCAGCATTGCCATTATCAAATACTCCTTGTGAATATAGAGCGTAAACCAATTCGATTAAAGCAGTTTTACTTCCTGTCCAATTTAACGAAGAATAATCAAATACTTTTTTCTGATTTTTATTATTCAGTTGGTCTTCGAGATATACTTGTATCAAATCATTAGCAATGATTTTAGCTACTTTATAATCGTGTGAAGTTGTAAAATTATGGTCGGTTTCAAAATAATAGGTGTCTAAACTTAACCTTACATCATAACCACCTCTTACAAAATACCTCTCATCGAGATAGGTACTATTGGTTCTATAGTACTTATAAAATTCGAGATTGTTATCAAAAAATCTTTTCAGTTTTGCTAATTCATTGTCAATATACTTCTTTATTGTTTTCCCTTTTCCATAAGGCTTCTTGGTTTCTATCTTATAAATAGCATTGTAATAAATTAATTTGGAAAGAATAACAGGTTTTAACTTTTTGAAGAAGTAAATTTCTTCTTTTTTATCTTTGAAACCTTGTTTTAAAACAAACTCTTTTAACTTTGATAAACAATCTATTATAAGACCAATAACTTCTTGTGGCAATAAGATTGGGTCATCTACTTCCAATGTAAGTTCTTTGATTTTTTCTTCCAGTTTCTGTACGCATTCGTTATAGTATTTTTCCATAGATTTTAGTTTAAGGTTAAAATCGTCATGGGGTAAAAACCCGATATAATTTGTGCTATGTGGTTTTCATTGCAAAAAGGTTTATGGTTTTAGGAGCTTGTTTTTAAATAATCAACAAGAGCTTGTATCGCAGTTATTTTTAAATGTGCCCTGTTGGTTCCGTATTTGTCTGACACACCTTGTTCGGTGATATAGGCAACCTTATATGTTTTTTCTTTTATTAAGTGATCATTCTCGTAGTAAATCTCCTCTATGCGATAGCCATACGGATTTTCAATGTGGGATTTGATCTGTAATCCCACATAGCGTTTAGAGTAACCGCCCATTTGTTTCATCGGATTAGCTGAAAAAGTACGTTCAAAGTTTTCTTCCAACATATCAATGATCTCCTGTCCTGTCATATCCACAGTGGAAATAACCGGGTTCATAGGAACCATATTATACAAATCCCACATCGTAATATTTCCTTTATCAATAGGCGCACCGTAACGCCATCCGTTAGAAAATGCTATGTTTACACCTGCTGCCTTGCTAATTGCTTTCAATAACAGATTATCCATTGATGATGAGAAAGCATCATATCGATGTAGTATAGTATCCGTTCTGCCAACAACATCTTCTTGCAAGTTTCTGTATGAAGCCATAATACCATTTACAATATTTTCTATTGGTTTATGGCTCGCAACATCTTCGTTCACTTCTATAAGCTTGTATTGATAATTTGTAATTTTATTATCTACGATTGAAAGTTTGAGATGTCCCACAAAAGAGCCGTGGCAACCACACTGTATTATTATGGTATCTTTTACTTTTACTGGTTCATATATTCTGTTGTGGGTGTGCGCACTTAAACATATATCAATTCCTGTTGTGTTTTTAAGTAATTCAATATCCTGCGGGTAGCCATTGTGTGAAAGTAATATGACTAAATTTGCTCCCAATCCCTTTACTTCTTTTACATAGCCGTTTATTTCATCAATTCCGTCGGTCACATAAATTCCTTGTTTGAATGCAGCGGGCATCGTCTTATCGATGATATTGGCGCAGATACCGATTACAGCAATTTTTTGATTACCTACCTCAATAAATGAATACGGTTTCAGTAGTAGAGTACCATCATCCTTATAAACGTTAACACCCAATATAGGATAATTAAGTAGTTTATCTAATGCTAAAAGATGTTCCGGCCTATAGGCAAAATCCCAATGTCCCACCATTGCACTAAAACTAAGTTTGTTTAAAATTGGAATTAGTACTTCGCCTCTGGAAGCCACTACAGGTAAGGTTCCGTGAAAGGTATCGCCTCCGTCAAAAAACAAGGTGTGTTCATTCTCTTTTCTTATCTTCTCGAAAACAGAGGCGATTTTTGCATAGCCTCCTGCTGTTTTAATAAATTCCCCGTCCTTACCATAAAATAATTCTGGGTGTGGTTCAAGATAACCGTGTACATCATTTATAAATCCTATTGATAATTCCATAATATATAATTTAAAGTTTTAAAACGTTTTTGATTAGGGATGGACAATTGCCCAGCCTTCGTATTGCCTTAATATAATTTCTCCGTTACCGGTCGGAACATAGTTCACAAAATCAAACAATTCGTTCTTGTCAATTTTTCGTTCTTCCATTGTTTTAGAACACTGGACAAATACAACGCCCTTATCTTTGAGTGCAACCAATAATTTTTGGTAGCTGTTAGCTTTTTTATACATTTCCACACCGTCAGAAAACGCAAGGACTTCTATCTTTAATTTACCTTTCAACCGTGGGTCACTTAGTACATTATTGATGTTGCGAAGGATGCCCTTTATTTTTTTATCCTCTGCTTCGTTCAAGATATAAAGGGCATTGTAATGTTTTTTGTATGCTTTCGCGGGCTCAAAAGTGGTATCTGGTTTTTGTTGCGCAAAAATGCTAATAGACATAAAACATAGTACGGCTATTAGCAAAGCTTGTAGTTTTTTCATTTTATTGTTTTTATTGTTCATTTATTAATTCTTCTATTTCCTTTACAAATTTTTCAGATGCGTAATTGGCAAATCCGGTATGATGAAGCCTGACTTTTCCATTCTTATCCAGTACAACGGTTGTTGGTAATGAACCGGAAAACACTTCTGTTGGGACATTACCGCTGGACTGATACATTGGAACTGAAAAATTTTCTTTTTCCAGATATGCCATTCCTACAGCTGGGTCATCGTCCTCGTTGAGGGTTAGAAAGAAAATATCAGGGTTATCCTTAAATTGGGTATACAGAGTTTCAATAGATGGAAATTCAGCCCGACAGGGTGGACACCAAGATGCCCAAAAATTGATAAACACTACTTTTCCTCTTAATGATGAGGTATTTTGTATGCTCCCTTTTCCGTCGGTAAAAGTAAAATCAGTATTTGTAAGGCTTACTGTATCCGCATCCTTTTTATCTATACTCGCATTAAAAATTCCTGTCGCCATTAACTGTCGTAGCACAAATGATTTTGCATCGGGGCTTACAAGTAATATCACGACGGCAATTACCATAAATATAGTAAAGGCATTTTTCTTAATGTACTGTAGCTTTTTCTGTGGTGGTTTCTTATTAAAAACTTCTTTATTGTTAGTCATAATTCATTCTTTTATCAATTAGTTACTATCTACAAGTTCATTCACAACTTTGATGATCTCGGGACTTGTATAATCCCTACCACCTTCGATACGGGCAATCATATCTCCGCTTTTGTCTAGTATGACCGTAGTTGGAATTGAACTGCCTAAATATTCAGAAGGTATATTGCTGGCTGGAACATATACAGGCAAATCATACTTATTCTTCTCCATAAATGCAGTGGATTTTTCCATCTTGTTGTCTACATCTACCATCAGGAATACGATGTCGTCATTGCCTTTGTACTTTGCTTTTAGTTCGTTAATGGTAGGCATTTCCTGAATGCAGGGCGGACACCATGTAGCCCAGAAATTAATGAATACGACTTTACCTTTTAATGAACTTAACGATACAGTTTCTCCACTTTTGTTTTTAAAGGAAATAGCTGAAGTTGCTGGAGCTTCCACCTCTATAACTTCTTCTGTTGTGATTTTTTCGTTATTTATTTTATTCTCTTTGTTCTTGTCTGTATTTCCGCAAGCTGCCAGCGAGACGGCTGTGATTATGAAAAGACCAGAACGAACTGCCAAATTTTTAAATTGCATTTTCATACTAAATGATTTTAATTAATTATCCTATAAATTTGTACTCTTGTATTTGTTTATTGCAGATTGAATAAAACCGTAATAGCTTTTCGGATTGTAATCTGCTCCAGTAGGTTTGATCAGTATTTCCTCGTTAGATGGGTCTAAAAGTACATAGTGAGGTTGCGAATTGGAGTTAAACTTACTCGCCTGAAAATCGCTCCATTTATTACCTATGGTACGTATATTTTTGCCGCTAAAGGATGATACAAATTGTTCTGCCTGTGGTAATTCTGTTTTATCGTCCACATAAAGTTGGATGATGATAAGTTCTTCGTTCAATAGCTTGTGTACGTCTTTATCAGACCAGACGGATGCTTCCATCTTACGGCAATTAACACAGGCATGCCCTGTGAAATCGAGCATGACAGGTTTGCCCACTTTCTTTCCATATTCTATTCCCTCCTCGTAGTCAAAAAAGACATTAAGGTTTAAGGGTGCGTGGAATATATCCGAATATTTGCGGGCTTTGCCATCGACGGCATTATTTGTCTCTGTCCTACCAAAAGAAGAAGTATACAGGTCAAAATCTTGTGTTGTCTGTGGTGGTAAAAATGCCGAAATGGATTTTAAAGGTGCTCCCCACAATCCAGGAACCATATACAGGGTAAACGATAGTACAAGTATTGACAGTACCATTCTCGGCAGGCTCAATTTATCCATTGGACTATCATTCGGAAACCGAATTTTTCCTAATAAATAGAAACCTAAATATCCGAAGATTATAATCCAGAGTGCTAAAAAGACTTCTCTATCGAACCAATTCCAATGATATGCCAGATCCACATTGCTCAAAAACTTCAAAGCAAGAGCTAATTCTAAAAATCCGAGTGTGATTTTTACGCTATTCAGCCAACCTCCCGAAGATGGAAGGCTTTTCAAAAGACTGGGGAACATGGCAAAAAGCGTAAATGGTATTGCCAATGCCAATGCAAAACCTAACATTCCAATGGTTGGACCTAATAGTTCTCCCATTGTGGCAGCCTGTACCAACAATGTTCCAATAATGGGGCCGGTACAAGAAAACGACACCACTGCCAATGTTGCTGCCATAAAGAAAAGCCCCAGCAATCCTCCGCGGTCAGCCTTACGGTCTAACTTATTGGCAAGCGAGGCAGGTAAAGTCAATTCAAACGCCCCAAAAAAGGAGAACGAAAATACCACTAAAAGGACGAAAAATGCAAAATTGAATATTCCGTTGGTAGAAAGGCTATTGAGTGCATCCGCACCGAAAATAACCGTAATCAAAATACCTAACAACACATATATCACTATGATAGACAAACCATAAAGTATTGCCTGGGTTGTGGCTTTACGTTTAGAATATCCGCTTTTGGTAAAGAAACTGACTGTCAAAGGCAGCATCGGAAAAATACAGGGCATAATCAAAGCGGCAAATCCACCAATAAAGCCTGCTATAAAAATTGTCCATAACGAACTTTTATCCGTTTCGTTTTCATCGGTTAGTATCGAATTGGCAACTTCCGATGTTTCTTTGTCGGAGGATTTAATACTATTATCTTTCTTCTCAATGGGTTGTTCTTCTGTTATTTCGGTAAATTCTACGTCATCAAACGATAGGAGACTGTCGGTCTGTGCATTTACAGTAACAGCCATCAATCCGCTGATGAGTAGTATTGTGAATAATCTAACTATTAATTTCATATTTTATTTAACTGGAATATTAAAATATACTTCTTCTGGTGGCAAACATTGCAGATCATTACACACCATATAGGTAAGTGTTCCTTTTACAGTAGGTGCATTTTCCGCTAATTTTATCTTTTGTTGAAATACCACTGAGTTTTTATAGTATCCAACGTCCATATTAAAGGTTTCATCGTGTTTGACAACAGGTTTTGCTGCCAGTACCTTTCCGTTCAATTGATATGACTTCGATGTAGTGAACGAAAATATCGTTGGCTGAGGTCCATTTTCGGGAACGGTCTGCGAATAGATGTGCCAACCGTCATCTATTTTAGCTTTTATAAATAAAACAGCTTCTTTATCGCTGATACGTTTTGATGCATAAGACCATTTTACTGGCTTTAGCATTTGTCCGAATGATGCAGCACTTATGAGTGAGAATGCTACGAATAATATTATCCTTTTCATTGTATTAAATTTGCTTGTTACTAATTATTTTTCATTAAGTAGTTTTGTCATCATGTCAATGACTTCCTGTGACGAATAATCTGCACCACCGACATGTTTGGCTACGATATTATTTTGCTTATCTACTATAATGGTAGTTGGAATAGAGCCTTTGAACAGCTCACGGGGAATTTCGCCATCAGGAATGTATACAGGTAAATCGAATTTTTTGCTTTTCATCCATTTGTTTGACTTTTCGATATTACCGTCCACATCGACCATAAGGAATACCAAATTATCGTTATCCTTAAAAGTCTTTCGCAATTTATTGATGGATGGCATTTCTTGAATACAGGGTGGACACCAGATTGCCCAAAGATTGATAAATACTACCTTTCCTTTTAGTGAACTTAACGTTACAGTTTTGCCGTTTTCATCCTTAAATTTTAAATCTGGTGTTTGCTGAACATTAGACATTAACGGTTTTTCACCGTTAATGCTTTTGTCTGCGATCATATTCTCATCAACATTATTTTTCATTGATGCGTATGTTAATCCCGTAATGACTAATAGTGGAATTATGATTATTTTTTTGATATCTATTTTCATATTACTATTTATTTATTTTACCTTCTTTGATTTCTTCAGATGGTTTTAAAATGATATTGTCTTCTGGAGAAAGATTACCGAAAATTTCTGTAAGTGTATCTAAACGGATACCTTCCTTTACAGCAATTCGTTTTACTTCGTTGTTATTCAATGTTAGTACATACGTTCCAGATTGGGTGTTTAGTACACTCTTGCTTTGTACCCAGTTAGACGAGTTTTTACGCTTTAATTTCAGCTTGACCTGTGCATAATCGCCTCCCTGCAATTCACTGGATGTATTGCTTACGTCAAACTCCAATGTTAGCGAACGATCATGCTGGTCGAGCAATCCAGATGTTCGAGAAAGTTTGGCATCAAACGTCTTACCTGGCTGCGAGCTTACGGTAAATGAAGCAGACATACCGTCATAAACAGATGATGCGTGTTTTTCTGGCAGAGATAAGGTAAGGCGGAGTTTATTACTCTGTGCCATCATAAACAAAGGTGTATTACCTCCTGTTCCGGCCAATGCTCCAACAGAAACATTCCTTTGGGTTATTATGCCATCAAACGGTGCTGTAAGGCGAAGGTACTTTTGTAACTGTGAAGAATGTGCCGTACCCGCTTTAGAAGCATCAAAAGCAGACTTGGCACTTTCCATTGCACTTTTAGCTCTGTCTAGTTCAATATCCGCAACTGCTCCCGTAGTTTTAGCAGCAGTTACCAATCTATCGTAAGCCTGTTTTGCATACAGATAATCACTGTAAACCTTTTGCTCTGTCGATTTGTCGGAGAGGTACTGTTGTTGCATTTCAGGAGCTTCGAGTACTGCTAAAAGCTGACCTTTGCGAACCCGGTCGCCTCGGTCAACATACATTTTTTTTACAAACCCGGTAACTTTTGCATACACCGCTACCTGTTCGAAGGGTTTGAGTTCTGCCGGAACGGATATTTCGTACTCGGGATTGATTACCTGTATAGGAGCCGTTTTATAGTTTACAGATTTTGCCTGATCCTTTTGCGTTTGTTCTTTTTTCTGCTCTTTTTGTGAGCAAGCGGAAAGCAAGAATACCATTGATGTAGTAAGTGCCAGTATGGTTGTTGATTTTTTATTTATTGAAATGCTGTGATACATTGTTTTTTGTTTTTAAAGTTTATTATATCGTTTGTTTATCGGACTGTTCTGCATAATACCTACTGTCTGCATCATCAGGGTCTAACGATGGACTGATTATTGAAGTTCTCGACATTAGGGAAGAAAAGAAATGCGGAACTAATAACAAGATGGTTACAGTGGAAGCAATCAGCCCTCCTATAACAGCTCTTCCCAAGGGTGCCACTTGTTCGGCTCCGTCGCCTAAGCCCATTGCCATTGGTAACATTCCGGCAAGCATCGCCGCTGCTGTCATCAACACTGGTCTTAACCTCGACGAAGCAGCGAGCCTTGCTGCATTAGCAGGCTTAAGTGCCAGTTTTTTTCGATAATGTTCGGCTTGATTAACCAATAATACTGCATTAGAAACCGATACACCAAGCGACATAATAATACCCATATAGGATTGCAGGTTAAGCGTACTACCTGTGAGGAATAGAATGATAAGACTACCGGCAATCACAGCAGGTAATACCGATAGAATAATAAGCGGTACTTTAAACGATTGATAAAAAGCCGATAACATTAGGAATATAGCTATAATTGCTACAGCTAAACCTGCCAAAAGACTACCCAAAGTATCATCTAAAAGCTGTAGTGTACCTTCTGTCCAAACAATAGTTCCACGAGGTGGCTCTCCAGCATTTTTGATAGCTTGTTTAACTGCTCGTGAAGCTGTACCTAAATCTTTTCCGTAAAGGTTAGCCACAATGGTAACGTAACGGTTAGGTCCCTTTCTGTTTACTTGTGCTGGAGAAGTGACCCTTCGTATGGTTGCTACATCTTCAAGTACCGGGCGAAGACTTCCAGCTTTTAATGGAAGTGATCGAAGTCTTTCTTCCGACATAATACCCTCGGGGATTTGTACCTGTGTTTGAAAAACCAATCCTGACTTGGGATCAATCCATAGGTTCTTATCCGTAAAGCGGGTTGATGAAGTAGCTGTAACGAGACTACGTGTAATATCCTGCATCGTAAGTCCGAACTGCCCGGCAAGGTCACGGTTTACGTCAATTTCCATTGTTGGATAGGCAATAGGTTCGGCAATACGCACATCACGCAGATATGGAACTTTTTTTAAATTGGCTTCAATTTTTGATGCATGGGCAAAAGCGCCTTTTATCTGATTGGCTCCAACTTTAACTTCAATGGGCGTCATCGCTCCTTGCCCCATAATCTTTTCTGTCAGTTCCATCGGTTCAAAATTGAAAGAGACTTCGGGGTGGTTCTTGATAATCTTATTACGGACTTTCTCTTTGAAATCTTCCATTGATCCATCATACACTTCCTTATTGACAGATATTTGCAGTATAGCTTCGTGAGAAGAATTACTGAAAAGGAATATCGGATTTATTGGAGATCCTGCGGGGTGCATACCTACAAATGCAGAGGTAATATTTAAACCGTTGTCAGGCAGTTCTGATTTGATATCTCCTGTAATATCCTTAACAATCTGTTCTGTTTTTTCTATTCTGCTTCCCTGTGGAGCCTGTATGCGTATCTGAAAATCTCCATTATTGGAAACTGGCATTACGTCCGTACCAACAACTGTTAATAAAACCCCAGCAACTGCACTCGCTACCAGCACATAAACAACAAAAAGTGGGATAGCTTTGGTTGACCATTTACGCATCCTGTAAGAATAGTTTACTCGGAATTTTTCAAAAAAAGCTCGCTTTCTCGGAGTATTGGCTTCTGTATTGTGCTTGTTCTTCATCATCCAGTTGGCCAGTATCGGTACAAAGGTCTGTGAAGCCAAAAAAGAAGCAATCATTGCAAAGGCAACAGCCATCGATAGAGGCATAAACATATCTCTAGGAATGCCTGTCATAATTAAAGCAGGAGTCAATACAGCAAGAATACATAGTAAGATCAATAATTTCGGTATAGAAATTTCGATCAAAGCATCTATAATTGCCCGTTGCTTGGGTTTACCCATTTCCATATGTTGGTGGATATTCTCTATGGTTACTGTGGCTTCATCAACGAGAATACCGATGGAAAGAGCAAGACCACTCAATGTCATGATATTGATGGTTTGCCCTAAGAGATATAAAACAGTAACTGCTGTAAGAATGGCAATGGGGATGGTCAATACCACAATGATAGCTCCACGTGTGTCTCCCAAGAACAATAGTATGACCAATCCCGTGAAAACAGCTCCTAAAATACCTTCGTGTATAAGGTTGGAAAGGGAACGTTCGATATAATTTGATTGGTCAAATTCATAACTGACCTTTACATCTTCAGGTAATTGGTCTTTCAGCATCGGAATGGCAGCTTTTAGGTTCTCCACGGCATCCAATGTGGAGGCATCTGCTTTTTTGATAATAGGCAGGTAAACAGAACGTTTTCCGTTTATCAAAGCGTACCCTACTGTTTGATCTGCTCCGTCCTCCACACGGGCTACATCGCCAACATATATAGTACGGTTGTCGCTTGTTTTTACAGGGGTCTTCAATAGTTCTGCAGGTCCTTTAGCGATAGAGTTTATAGGAGCCATCAAGTTTTCATCTCCTATGCGAATATTTCCAGCAGGAGATGGAAGACTATTTTTAGTGATGGCAACGGTAATATCTTCGGGGCTTAATCCATTGGCTTGCATTGCGTCAGGATCGATATTGATCACGATGGAGCGTACATTTCCGCCAAAAGGAGCGGGAGAAGTAATGCCTGGGATTTGTACGAACATTGGTCTGATTTTGGTCAATGCCAATGTCTGTATTTCATTTACGGAACGCTGGTCGCTTTCAAAAACAAGGTTACCTACTGGAAGCGAACTACCGTCAAATCTTACTACCATAGGTGGAACTGCTCCGGGCGGTAGGAAACCCATTGCCCTTGAGACCGATGTTGATACCTCTCCAGCAGCTTGTGCCATATCTGTTCCGGGATAAAAGGTCAGCTTCATCAGGGTTAGCCCCTGTACGCTTTTAAAATCAATGTTTTTTACTCCACTCACAAAAAGAAGTACCTTTTGGAACTCATTAGCCATAAACCCGTCCATATAAGCGGGGGACAGTCCACCATAAGGCATAGCAACATACATCGCAGGCAATTCCACTTCGGGAAATATATCTACGTTTATTTTTTTTACGGTATTATAGGAAAAGAAAGCAATTGCTAGTACGACAACCATAATCGCAATTGGTTTTCTTAACGCAAATCTTATAATGTTCATATACGATTATTTAAAGGTTGTTGAATAAAAAGTCGAAATCTGCAGTTAGCTCCGCTTCATAAGCTAGCAATCTCCAATATTCACGGGAAGCCTCGATATGTGCATTCTCTGCCTGTTCCAGCAAAATGCGTATTTGTAAAAGTTCGCTTAGCGTAATTAAACCGCTTTTGTACCTTGCGAGGTACATATTGTACGCATCTTGCGACTGCTTTACGGCCAGCTTCGTTTTCTGAAGCTGTTGGTATTGCTGAACAACTTTTGCCTGCGAAGCTGATAAATCTGCTTGCATTGCCTGCTGGTACTGTGATTGAAGTAGCTTCGTACTTTCGGCTTCTTTGAACAGTTGTTCGCTTTTCATTCGGTTAGTATGCAGGCTAGTCAAATTCCATGTAATTCCAATACCTGCCAAAAAATTATTTGTGGTATTGCTGAACCCATCATTCCATGCTCTTGATACATTTCCGTTAGGGCTGATACCCGTTCCCCGATAAGCATAACCACCTAACAGGTTGATAGAAGGAAGAGAAGCTCTTTTTTGTGCCTCGCCACTTAAAGTATAATACTCCGATTGCTTGTCTAGCGCATCTAATATGGGGTGGGAAGGATTGATGGTATTTAACTTATTTAAACCACTTTCTATGGGATTACCGAAACGGTTGATAGATGCTGTGAAATCTATGGTATCATTGCCATACAACTCCAATAATTTAATATAAGAAGCATTTTTAAAGCCATACCATTTATCATGCTCACCCATTGCTTGTACATAGGATGACGAGGCGAGCAAGCTGTCTGCCGCAGGTCTTAGGCCTGATGCTGACAAACCCGAAGTTATTTTGCGGATGTCGTCAAGACGTTCGGCATTCTTTTGGGTCCATTGCAACTTAGCATTGTTATAAAGAAGAATGATGTACCTTTCCGATAATGTCTTTTTCAGGTTGAGCAGGTAAGCATCTTTATCGCTGACCGATTTGTTATATAAAGCACCCGCAGCCTCGTTCTGCTTACGGAGCTTTCCGAAAGAGAACATTTCCCAATTCACAATAGCGGAGCCAAAGGTATTGGCTGCGGTAGAGCTACCATCTAACGGTACTGGGCCATTTACGTTAAAAAAGCCAGGCTGCGGAAAGAAACCACCTGCACTACCTTCATAAGTTCCATAAGTATTTTGTGCCTGTGCGTTTATCTGCGGTAGCATATTGCCTTTTACTGCCCGTTGGTTGAACTTTGCGGCATCAATGTCCGATTTTTTAGCACTAATACCCGGATAATTTTCTTCTACTTTAGGCCATAAACTGCCTAAAGTTTGTTCTTTTTGTTGCTGTGCATATAGCGGAAAAGCAGCAACAACGGCTAGCCACAACAAAGTGGCCGCCATAATATGTTTGATCATATTGATGTACGATTTTTAAAAGCCGTCATGACGACTTCAGTTTATTTTTTAAAAAGGGAAAAAATAGAAATACATCCTAAATGAGACATTGTGTTCAAATTAGGAAAAGAAACTAAAGGGAGAAATGAATGAGAAGTTTTCGATATTCTAAAAAGATAGAGATAGAATTACGAATTTTTCCACTACCACCATAAAGTGGGTGTTTAGTTTCTTTTCTTTCTTGGCGGATACCAAAAAAGAAAATAGTAGTAACTGCAAGAAGAATTACTGGTAATAAATCGTGAGGACTATACGATGACTTATAATCAATTTGATTATCGACAACATCAATCTGCGAACATTTTTCAAATGTAGATAGGGATGAATTATGATTGCCTTTAGGTAAACCTTGTTCTGTTTTTGGAGGAAAACCTGCAAGTGTTTTAATACTGGCCTTAACTGAGCAAGATGAGAGAAACATCACAAGAAATGCAGCGAATACAAATAGGTATCGCTGAAAACTTTTTAGAGTATGTGACATTGTATTATTCATCAGTTCGCTAAAATACTTTAATTTGGCTAACAATCCAAACAGAACCTCGTGTTTTAATATTTTTTAACAACAAGTACTAAACTATTTGCAGAGTCAAATAGTTTAGATTATCTCGTTAATTCATTGTTTTGTTCTGTCCACTCGTTAATACCTCCTAAGTAAAGACTTAGGTTTTTAATTCCGTTTCTTTTCAATATAGAATATGCCATTGCAGCTCGTACTCCACTTTGGCAGTGAACAATAACAGGTTTATCTTTGCTGATTTTTTGAATATTTTTTTCTAATGTAGTGAGAACAATATTTTCCACACCTTTAATGTGTCCGTTGTCGTATTCGCTTTCGGTTCGAACATCTATGATTTGAACATCTTTCTTGTTCAAGTACTTTTTCAGTTCCCCAATGTTAACGAGATCGGATTTTTCCAGTGCCACATTCATCTTATTTAAGCTGATTACGAACCCATAGATGTTGTCCATCCCGATACGCATCATCTTACGTGTCAGATCCTCCATGTGGTTTTCATCAGTTATCAATACAATTTGATGTTGATAATCTATCAAAGAACCTACCCAAGTGGAAAATGATTTTCCGTTTTCGATATGCAGGCTGCCGGGAATGTGAGCTTTGGCAACCTCGTTTTTGTTGCGGGTATCAATAACCAGTAATTTGTTATCTATTGCTTTTTGAAGAGAGATCGGGCTAAGTATTGGATGAATAGGAAGCTGTATTAGCAGCGGGCGTTCCACTTTATTCAAGTGCTTCATCACGGCAAAATATTTGGGCGGGGTTGGTTGTCCATCCAAGATGTATTGTACAAATCCCTTTTCATCATTTTTAAATTGGAATGCTTTGCTATTCTGTTTTTCTTCCTTTAGTGTAGAATGAGGAATGGTGCTTAGGCTCTTACCGCAGAATGACCCAGCCCCGTGTCCAGCCCATATCTCCAAATCATCAGGTAATTTTGAAAACTTCTTTATGGAAGCATAAAGCTGTTTTGCGCCAAGTTCCTGTGAACCTACTTGTCCAGCTGCTTTTTCCAGTAGGTCGGGACGACCAACATCGCCCACGAAAATAAAATCTCCTGTAATGGCTCTTTGTGGTGTTACAGAAACTTTAGTATCTCTTACCAAAAAGGTGATGCTTTCAGGTGTATGTCCAGGTGTGTGCATTACACTCATTTCTACCTGTCCAATGGAGATTAAACTTCCGTCTTTTAATCCAGCATGTGGAAACTGATATTGCCAATCTGTTCCTCCCTCGTCAGATAGCAACAGTTCTGCACCTGTGACAGCAGCTAATTCACGGGAACCGCTTAAAAAATCTGCGTGGATGTGAGTTTCGGTTACTTTGGTTATTTTGAGGTTGTTGGTTTTGGCAATTTCCAAATAGGTATCTATATCGCGTTTGGGGTCAATAACAATAGCTTCTTTGGTATTCAGATTACCGATGATAAAACTTGCCTGTGCAAGTGTCTCATCATATACCCGCTCAAAAAAATAGCTTTGGGCTTGTAATTTATTTACTTGAAAGAACAAGATTGTAAATACAACCATAATAGTCGTAAACTTTGCTTTGATTATCATAATCAACATTATTTAGAAATTCTTAACTCACAAAGTTAGACTATCGGTTTTCTTTATACTGTAACTTTTGTTACATTCGTTGAATTGATTTTCGGTTACTCTTCTTTTTTAGTTTTTTTGAGTTGATAGGTAAAGTTTAGATAGAGATTGTTTTCATGAAGTTTTGTTGTACTAGACAAAGGTAATCTGGTAATGTGCATATAACAATGTCAAATTTTACATTTGACACAAGTTTGTATTCAATATTCAATCCTAAACGATCGTGATCAAAGAAATGATGGTATTTTGTACCAGAAAGATTAAAAAGCAATTCATTATAAATGCCCACCTTTAATTTTCTAGTAAAGTCGTGGCGAATGCCAAAACGGTTTCGAAGCCGTGTGATGTCTGCTTGATTATTGTCAAATATTCGATATTCGACGGCTGACCTATCTACTATATAAAATTTTTTAAGGATTTCGTGCTGTAATTCAACAGCCGCCGAAAAACGGATTTCACTGTTGGGTACAGCTGTTTCATCCGAATATTGTTGGATAATCTTGTAGTTCTTAAAATAGGCAAAGGGAGATAGAGAAAATTTTACATCTTCACTATGTTGATAATGTACCCAATTCCTGTAAGCAAACATTAAGTTTTTATCAAACATATTCTCGTTTTCAAAACCGTTTTGTCTCCTGTGCTGAAGCTCATTATCTATTTTGAATTTTTCGCCCACTGGAATACTTAAGGTACCTCGAAACCAAGCGTTGTAATGATCTTGTGCCTGTAAAGTTTGGGCAATAGATATCCATATCGCTGTTACCAGCAATCTTTTAAACCAATACATAAACGTTAATTAATGAGGTAGTTTATCTCTAAAATAACCGTACACCCATGTACCAACAATCGCAAAGAATAAAGTTACAATCATGACAGTTACTCCAGTTCCAATTTGTGCGAATATCGGTCCAGGACATGCACCTGTAATAGCCCAGCCTAATCCAAAAATCAGCCCACCAATGATCTGACCCTTATTAAACTTCTTATCGTGAAATTCTATTTTTTCGCCATAAATGGTTTTTATATTAAGTTTTTTAATCATAAAAACCGAAATTGCACCAACTATAACAGCACTACCGATAACACCGTACATATGAAAAGATTGAAAACGAAACATTTCTTGTATGCGATACCAACTGATTATTTCGGCTTTTATAAATACTATTCCGAATAATAAACCTACTATTAAGTATTTGATATTGTGGTACCATTTATGTTCTAAATGGCTTTCATTTATGCATACTGTGTCTAATGAGCGGCTTTCTAAATCTTTGTTTTTATCTATATTTTTCATTTGTATTATAATTTAAAGAGAGAGAATTATAGGAAGTATAATGTTTGCCATAATTAATCCGCCAATAAAAAAGCAGCAAGTAGCAATTAGCGATGGTAATTGCAGATTTGATAATCCAGAAATTGCATGTCCACTTGTGCAGCCACCTGCATAACGAGAACCAAAACCTATCATAAAACCACCGACAACCATCATTAAAAATCCTTTAATTGTAAAGAGATTTTCCCAAGAAAAAATTTCTTGTGGCAACATTCCATTGATGTTTGTTATACCATAGCTTGCCAGTTCAGTTCTCAAATTCTCATTAATGATTATAGGGTTTGGATTGGCTAAAAAACTAAAAGCGATTACACCTCCAATTAGTATTCCAACTACAAAAAATATATTCCAAATTTCTTTTTTCCAATCATATTTAAAAAAAGAAATATTAGCTGGTAAACAAGCTGCACAAGCATGACGTAAATTGGCACTAATGCCAAAATTTTTATTTCCTAAAATTAGTAATGCTGGTACTGTAAGCCCAACTAATGGGCCAGCTATGTACCAAGGCCACGGTTGTTTCAAAAATTCTAACATTTATTTTTATATATTTTCGTTAATTAATCTTGCTAATTGGTTTATGGCTACTCTTTTTCGGATAGAGTTTTCTGCTTGTTGTTAAAAGACAAAAGAACCATTGCTGTCAATAAAAATGAGAAACCTCTCAACATATTTTTTTTATTTTATCTCCTCATAGGTTATACCTTCAATTCTCTTTTTGCTTTTTGATATAGAAGTATTGCAACCCGAAACACCGCAACATCCTATGTTAAGTAAAGGCATTAAAGAAAATAATCCACCCATTGCTACAAGCCACCATTCTTTTGTCTGAATACCCTGTGCTATCACGAAAATGCCTAATGCCAATCGCAATACACGCATAAAATTCCAAGTTCTTAGATAGTTTTTCATAATCAATTTATTTTTCCAATAGCACAGCTCACATACGATTTTGCTTTTTTTAATAGATCATTATTCCCTTTTTCGGGATAACCCATTTTTGAAAGTGCATTTATAAGAATTATCTTTTCAACTGTAGCATCAATAGTTACGGTTTCGGTATCTTTGTCAATGCTTACATTTTCAACACCATTTATTTTCATTAAAGCGGTTTTTATGCTGTTCATACAGCCACCACATTTAATGTTTTCTACTGTTATATTGTGTCTCATTTTATCTTCTTTCTAAAAGTGCTAATGCCAAAAGGCAAGTACAAGGGGCAAAAACTAATGAATGATGTTAGTACGAATACTGCTGCTAATGCACCTAGTATGATGGCCAATGTTCCAGATATAACATTTGTGAAATACAAAATACCTATAACCACCGCAACCAGTATTCTGATAACTTTATCGACTGTTCCCATGTTCTTTTTCATTTCTCTATTTTTTTATGAGGTTAATAAACACTTCCGAGTTGGTTCTTGAAGGAATGCTATTGTAGCATTCTTCCATTGTTTTGATGAAATAATGCGGTTCAAAAATAGGTTTGTATTCGCAAGGACAGCCTCCAAAAGGTGGAAAAAGCTGGTTAAACTGTTTATCGAATAGCACACCTATTATTCTACCATTTTCGTTGAGTAATGAAGCTGCTTTTTTTGAATATTCATTTCTACTAGCAGGTGGAATGGCACAAAAAAATGTTTGCTCAATGATCAAATCGTAACTGCCCTGATGATTGAAAAAGTCTTCGCACAAAACATTTATCTGTGGTTTGTCAGCAAACTTTTCTTTTAACGCTTCAACTGGTTTTGGTGCAATATCTATTAGGGTAATATTTGTAAACCCATTAGCTATCAAAAATTCTGCTTCATAGGCATTTCCACAACCCGGAATAAGAATAGCTGCATTTTTATTCTGGTATTGCGTCATATACTCTGTAATGGCAGGTGAAGCGTGTCCCATATCCCAGCCTGTTTCATTTTTTTCCCATCTCTCGTTCCAATAGTTTTGATCAAGTGGGTTTTCGCATTGCGTTACACAACAGGCTATATCATTTTCTCCTTTACCCATTTGCCAACTGATTTACATTTTCCCAAGTGCCACCATTTATAACATTCTGAAAACCGCTCTGCTCCAAAATATTTTTTGCTTGTCCGCTTCTATTTCCACTTCTGCAAAAAACAACGATATTTTCCTTGCCTTTGAATTTCGTTAATTCCATTGGTACTTTATCCAATGGAATATTTATCGCTCCTTTTACACTGCCTGCTGAAAACTCTGCAGGTGTGCGGACGTCTACTAAAAACGCACCGTTTTTTATAGCTTCTGATAATTGGCTGTTATCTGTTTTGCCAAATATTGCTGAAAATAATCCCATAGTTTTAATTTTTAAGCTTTTGTACAAGATGCCTCATTACATCCAACTGTTTTACCATTTTCTACTAACCACTCTTTCATTCCTCCGGAAAAGTTTTTTACGTTTTTAAAGCCGTTTTTGACAAGGATTGAATAGGCAATGGCTGATCTATCGCCTGCCTGACAATGTATAACCACCTGTTTGTCTTTGCTAATCTTATCTAAGTTGTCGGGCAATGTTCCAACAAAAACGTTTTCTGCACCCTCTACGTGTCCTGCTTCATACTCTGATGCACCACGAACATCTACTATCTGCACATTGTCTTCTCCTATGTAGGTTTTAAATTCTTCCAAAGAAATTACATCTGAAGTTTGAAGTTCAAGTCCTGTCACATTTACATCTGAAATATAGCCCAAAATGTTGTCCAAGCCGATACGCATCAATTTACGGGTCAAATCTTCCATCTGACTGTCTTCGGCTACCAAAATAAACTGCTCTTGATAATTCAATAACCAACCGCACCAAGTAGCGAAAGAGTTATTACCCTGAATGTTTAGCGTATTAGGAATAAAACCTTTTGCAAATTCCACTTTATTGCGGGTATCTATTACCTTTATGCCTTTTTCATAGGCAGAAATAAACTGCTCTTTGGTTAGCTTTGGATGTTTCGGAACATCTATAAGCAACGGACGATCAACTTTGTTTAAGTGCTTCATCATAGCAAAGTATTTCGGTGGTTCTGGCTGGTCGGCTAAAAGATAGTCGATAAACCCTTTTTCATTTTCGCTGTATTGAAGCGCCCAGTTTCTAATTTTCTCGTAGCCAACTGTAGAACTTGCTACGGCTCCTAAAGCTTTTCCACAAGCCGAACCTGCACCATGCCCTGACCATACCTGAACATATTCTGGAAGTGCTGCAAACTTTTTTAATGAATGGAACATTTGTTTGGCTCCATCTTCTTTTGTACCGGCAAGCCCAGCAGCTTTTTCGAGTAAGTCAGGACGGCCTATGTCGCCTACAAACACAAAATCGCCTGTTAATACCATAACCGGTTTATCTGTCGCCGGATGGTCAGTCAAGAGAAAGCTGATACTTTCTGGCGTATGGCCTGGTGTATGTATTACTTCTAATGTGAGGTTGCCCACTCTGATAATATCCCCTTCTTTTAGACCTTTATGCGGAAACTGGTATTGCCAATCTTCGCCTCCTTCGTCTGAAAGGTACATTGTTGCGTTTGTTACTGCTGCAAGTTCCCTTGAACCACAAAGAAAGTCTGCATGAATGTGAGTTTCAGCTATGTGTGTAATACGGAGGTTATTTTGTTTTGCGATGTCGATGTATATATCAATATCACGTTGCGCGTCAATTACTATGGCTTCTCCAGTTTTTTGACAGCCAATAACATAACTGCCTTGTGCTAAACTTTTATCATAAACGTGTTGAAAAAACATATTCTTTAGTTTTATAGTTATTATTCTTTTTAATACTGCAAATTTGAACTAATTTTTCCGTCTGTACAGCTACTTTGGTTACACAAGAAAAATAATTTCAGGCGATACAACCTAAATAGCTAAGCTGTGCCTTTTAAAATTTTGTTCCAATACAACCATGGTAATACCTTTATTTTTAGTAACCACATTGTCCAACGCGGTTTTGCTTGGTCAAATGGGAATGTCATTTTGGGTTTGTTGTTATAGTCAAACTCTGCCAGCATTAATTTTCCGTATTGTGTAGGTATTGGGCAAGCACTGTAGCCATCATATTGAGCGGTTACTGGTTGTTTATCCATTACTTCTAATAAGTTCGTAACTACAACTGGCGCTTGTTTGCGTATTGCCGCTCCGGTTTTACTGCAGGGTGCATTGGTACAGTCTCCTAAAGCAAAAACATTGGGAAACCTTGAATGCTGCATTGTGTTCTTATTCACCTCTACATAACCATAAGGATTTGAAGCATCTGCTAAGGGGCTTTTTTTAATAAAATCTGGCGCAGATTGGGGAGGTACTGCATGGCATAAATTAAATGAAAGTGTAACTTTATTTGCTAAATCAGCTTGTGATGCCTCGTTAATACTATAACAACTAGCTGTAGTTTCTGATAATGACTGCTTTATTGTACTTGGACTGCTTTTGGTTTCAAACTCGATCGTTTTACTATTAGCATCAATTCCAATTGTATTAGCACTATAATGTACTTTAATATTACCTTTCTTTAATACTTCTTCTAATGTTACTTTATATTCAGGCACACCAAATATAACCGTTGCCCCAGAAATATAATGTATGTCACATTGATCTAAAATACCTTTCTTACGCCAATAGTCTACAGCCAGATACATGATTTTATGTGGGGCACCACCACATTTAATAGGCGTGGATGGGTTAGTAAAAACGGCTATCCCACCTTTGAAATTTTTAATCATTTCCCAGGTATATGGAGCTGAACTAAAATTATAATTACTGCTTACATTGTTTTTACCTAAAGTATCCTTTAATCCTTTTATTTTATTCCAATCTAATTGGATACCCGGACAAACAATTAAATAATCGTATAAAATTTCTTTTCCAGAACTGCAAATTACTTTGTTGGAAGTAGGATTAAATTCAGCAACTGCCTCTTTTATCCATGTCGCATTTTTTGGAATAAACTCCTTTTCATTACGGATAGTCTTTTTAATATCAAAAATTCCTGCACCAACTAATGTCCATGCAGGTTGATAATAATGATTTTCTGAGGGTTCGATAATACCAATATTTAATCCCTTTCTTTTGCGAAGTAATTGTGATGCAACAGATAATCCGGCATTTCCACCGCCAACGATAAGTATTTGATAATGCTTTTCCATATTATTATGATTTTAGTGTAATAAAGTTTCTTTTATGATAATGTAAATACCCATAAGTAGCACAAACCAGCCGAAAGCAGGCTTTAGTTTTTTACCATCTATTTTTTTAGAGAGATAGCTTCCGATAAGCACTCCCGTAATGGCTAGAGCTAAAATTTTGAAAAGAAATATCCAGTCTATTGTATAATGTGTAACGGAAATGACAAAGCCAAAAAGTGAATTAAGAGCAATGATAACTAGCGAAGTACCTATTGCTTTTTTAAATTCTAAACGCAATAAATTGACTAGGGCAGGAATGATTAAAAAGCCTCCGCCAGCGCCGATTAATCCGGTAACAAAGCCCACAAATATTCCCTGAATAACGATTAATAATGTACTTGCGGCGGGCGTGTCGGTAGGTAAACAATCTTCTCCTTTACATTTTTTTATCATGCTGTATGAAGCGAAAATCATCAGTACAGCAAAAAGCAACATCAAAAGAATGTTTTTGGTAACGGTAAAAGCTGCAATACTGAAAACTTCTTCAGGAATAGCAGGAACGATATAAGCTCTTGTTAGAAAAACGGCTACAATTGATGGAATACCAAAAATAATAGCTGTTTTGATGTTTACCAATCCTTTTTTGAAATAAGAAAAAGAGCCGACGACGCTTGTGGAGCCAACTATAAAAAGAGAATAAGCTGTAGCTAATAATGCATCAAGACCAAATAGATAAACAAGAACTGGAACAGTAAGGATGCTGCCTCCGCCGCCTATTAACCCTAAAGAGATACCTATAAAAATTGATGCTATATACCCTGTTATGTCCATAGATTTTTAAATTGTTACAACAAATTTGCATCAATTCAAAAACCTGCACAGCTACTTTTGTTACATAAGGGTTATTTTATTTCTACCTAGCCTAACCTTACCTATTTCTTCTAACTGTTTGAGTAACCTTGACACCACTACACGGGCAGTCCCAAGTTCATTAGCTAATTGTTCGTGGGTGATGTGCAGAATATTATTTTCAGTAAGTTCACGCTTTTTAATCAACAAATTCAATAAACGTTCATCTATTTTCTTAAAAGTGATGGCATTAACAATTTCCAATAATTCTTCAAAACGTTTATGGTATAAACGAAAAATATAATCTAGCCATTGCGGATATTCCTTGATGAATAAGGATACTTTATCCATGGGCAAAAAAAGTATTTCCGCATCTTCTTCCACTTCAGCTTTTACCTTACTTGTTTCATTGTGCATACCGCCTAAGAAAGACATGATACAGCTTTCACCAGCTTTGATATAGTAAAGCAAAATTTCTCTACCATCTTCTTCTGTCCGGATTACTTTCAGCGTACCTTTGGTTACAATTGGAATAGAACGGATGGAAGCATTTTCATCTAGTATAACACTTCCTGCTTCATATTCTTTTCTTATGCTATATTCATAAAGTTTGCCTATCAATTCAGGAGAGGTCTTAAATTCTGTTATTTGTTCTAATGGTTCCGTCTGCATTTGTTTAAGGCTTACTAATTAATAATATTTGTTGTTGCGGTGTTGATTTATTCTGTAATAGAAAAACGTAACCTACAAACTTACGTTATCTTCCTTTAATACTTTGTGACTTTTGTTACAAAGTTAATAGTTTCATCCCTTTTGTATCAAATGCTGCAAGTCGGGATCATTTTTAATTCGTTCCATTTCGTTTTCAACAATACTAAGAATATCTGATTTTATTTGACGGTAATTGCTTTCAATTTCTTGTTTCATTTTGTCCTCTCCTTGGTCATTGACAAAGGATAGGATTTCTGGTATCTTCTGATAGACTTTAGTTTCTGTGGCTACCTTTTCATTATCCACTACAATTTCAGCGTGGAAAATCTTTTGTTCGATACGCTCATCAAAATTATCCGAAACGGAACCCACAAACATACCCTGTGTAAGTGTTGAAATTTTGGAAGCCGGAATAAGGCTATCTAACTGTGTTGAAATAGAGGTAGATTTATCATTCCTGTTAATCGTCATACTCTGGCGTTTCTGTAAAACCTTCCCGAAACGTTCCGAAAGGCTTTTTGCCGTTTCACCAACTACCTGTCCACTGAAAATATTACCAACGGTATTTTGTATAACCTTAGCTTCTTTATCTCCGTAATCACGGATAAGCTGGGAAAAATCTTGAAAACCTAAGCACACGGCTACCTTATTACTTCTCGCCGTTGCAATCAAATTATCCAATCCCCTGAAGTAAATAGTGGGTAGCTCATCAATGATAACAGAAGTCTTCAATTGTCCTTTTTTGTTGATGAGCTTTACAATTCTTGAATTATACAATCCCAACGCTGCTGAATAAATATTTTGACGGTCGGGATTATTACCAACACATAAAATTTTTGGCTCTTTTGGATTGTTGATGTCTAAAGAAAAATCATCGCCAGTCATTACCCAGTACAACTGCGGGCTAATCATTCTTGACAACGGAATTTTTGCAGATGCGATTTGTCCCTGTAATTGGTCTTGTGCTCCGCCTTGCCACGCATCCATAAAAGGCGATAAGTAATTTTCCAAATCAGGATATGAAGTTAAAATCGTGAATACGTCCGAATACTTTTTATTAAGCAATTCAATGGCGTGTGGGAAAGTACAATACTTACCGTCCTCATAGATTTTCAGATACCAAATAATGGCAGCCAATAAAATGATTGGACTTTCTACGAAAAAATCCCCTTGTTTCTGTATCCAGCTTCGATTGAGGTTCAACATTATGGTATAAGCCGCTTCGTAAGCATCTGAAATGTCCGTCATAAAATCGGGATTGAGTGGATTACAGCGGTGGCTTTTGCGTGGGTCATCGAAATTTATCACATAAAATTTCGGCTGTATCTTGTACTTATCCCTGTGCTTCAGCAAATGGTTATAGGCAATGGTAGAGAGATCGTCAAACTTGAAATCGTAGATGTACATTGAAAAGCCTTTCTCAATCTGCTGTTTGATGTAATTGTTGACGATGGCATAGGATTTACCAGAACCTGGCGTTCCTAAAACAATCGTTGCTCTGAAAGGATTGACGATGTTAATCCAACCGTCATTCCACTTGTTTTTATAATAAAACTTTGTGGGAAGATTGACAGAATATTCGTTTTCCATCAGCTTGGTTTCCTGCTGAAAACTCTCATTTTCATTATTGAAAACATCATCCATCAAATTGGTGCGAAGCAATCGGCTCATCCAAACTCCGGCTACCATTAAAGCAACATAACCTAAACCTGTGGTAAGAATATAAAGAAATGTAGCAGTAATTAGAGGTAACTTTAATAACGGAAAGTTCAGAAAGAACAACACAAAGCCAATGCCCAAAGCCACGTAAATTTTAGACCAGGTTATCTTCTCATTCTTTACGCCTTTCGTTCCTAAACAACTTAAAGCAAGCAATACCAAAGCAAAGGTTTTAGTATATAAGGTATGTGAAAACAAACCTGCTGTTTTATCGAAGTTGCCTAATATTTTGTTGATTACTTCCAACGTCCAGCCACGTTCCATAAAGAAACCGTAGCAGAACCAATAAAGGTGCATCAGTACCAAAAGAATACTTACTGCCCTCATAAAAGCCATTATTTTGGCTAAACCTCTTAAATCGTCTTCTCCCTGCATTATTTAAGTTTTAATGTTCGGGCGTGAATTTAAAGGCTTTTGCTATCGGCTCTTAAAATGTGGAAGTTATTGGCGGTATTTGGCGGTATTTGACTAACATGTTTATTACTGACTTCTTTTGCGTTTACGCTTCTTCTTCATTTTATTAGCAAAATCTTGTTCCTCATAATCTTCGCCCTGTGCTTCGTGAAGCAAACCTCCTAATGCTTCAATCAAACCGTCTTCGTGTTTTTCAATAGTATTTAGGAAGTCGAACAAGTGATGAGGTTCTTCCGCAAAAAGATCTGCATCATTTGGTCTTGATATTTTCGATTGTAATTCAACTGGCTCTTTTATCCCAGATTTGATATTATTATTCGAATAATCATTAAAGGTATTGGCAGAAAGTTCCTTGCCCAAACGTGAACCGTTCCAAACCGTTTTAGAATTGTGGTCTATAAAAGTTATACCATAAATTCGACCTGTGTCATTTCTACGAACCACAACGTTAATGCCCTGTTCGCTCAACTGATTTTTAAAAGCCTGTTCGTTATTTGTAGATTGCAGGGCAAAGGTAACGGCAGCTTTAATGGTTGGTTTTGTCGGGTGGTTTTTTAAAACCTCTTTGCTTTTGGCAAAATGCAATTCCAAAGCTGGAAGCCCTGCGTTTTTTCCGAATAAGGAAGCCTTGAATGGATGTCCGGCTCTTTCGCCTTTCTCATTTAACGGGATGTACAATAAACCCTGTCGTACCTGTCCCCGCAATTCGCCTTCCACTTTTTCGGTGGTAATATTAAACAGGGAAAGCAAAGCATTGTATTCGCCCAAAGTCTGAAATTTATAATAATTCGGTAGATGTCGAACCACTGAAGCTATCTGACTTTTTACATCTCCAGCTTTGTAATTTACAGGACAGAAAATCTTATCGTTCTGTTTATGTTCCTTATCCGTTGCAGGGATCAACCCGTGTTTTCTTTCCAGTTCACGGCAAATATTCATAGACCGCATTTTTTCGAATTTGTCCGAAATCTTTTTGCCCTCTTCGTCCACGCAAACCGATACGATATGAATGTGACTGCGGTCAATATCGGTATGTTTAAATACCACAAAAGGCTGTTCGCCGTAACCCATTTCCCGCATATATTCTTCTGCCATTTCCCTGTACCGATCGTCGCTTACCTTATCTTTCGGGTCGGGATTGAGCGAAATATGCAATGTATGTTTCTCGGTATTGCGATTGGCTATCAGGTAAGGGGCAAAAGATTGGGCTAATTGTGCAACGGAATAATGCCCACTAGTAGTTTCAATCATCCTATTGGCAAACAAAATTTGCCCATTTTCATTCTCCACTTTGAGCTGATTGTACGCCAACGCTCCGTATAAATTTCCGCTTCTTCCAATTTTTGCTATCATTTTTACAGCTGTTTTTTCAAATGTTTTGCTTCAAATTCTTCGGTTAACTGAATGATTTTTTGACACAATACCGCCATTTCAGCTGTCTGTTTTTCCAATTTGAAAAGGAATGCAGCCGCTTTTTTCTCGGAAAAATGTTTGTAGAGTTGCTTTACAATCTGGTTATAATTGACACCAACGGAACGAAACTGGCTATGAAACGAGGTTAATCGCATATAAAAATCAACCGTTCCTTTATCAATTTTAACCGATTTCATTTCCTTATTAAACAGAAGAGAAATGATAAACTTTGCTTTATTGGGCATTGCCGATGCTTCAAAAAGCGATAAAAGTTTGGCGTTTTCCTCGTCTGTAAGACGGAAAACGTGGCGGTGGATGCTTGGGTCGGTTTTCGGTGTACGTCCGCCCTTTTTCTGTGTTTTGTTACTGTTCTCGTTCATCACTAATCCAATTTTAATTCACACAAAACCTCGACTTCGGAGAGTGTTTTTTAGCTCCCAGCAGGGCAAGTTGTTTTGAGGCACTAACTCGGTTTCGAGTGCCTCAAAACACAACTTGCCGTGTTCCGGTGAACACAAAAATCCGCCCTGTGGGACGGATTGAATGTAACAGGGAAAAACGGCTTGTTGCCGTTACCGTTACCTCGCAAGATGTCAAAAGACTTTTGCATAAATCCGTTAATAAAAATCACAATACAAAGTAAAGCCCTGTTCCCGATAGCGTTGCACTGTGCCACAGTGCCAAACAGTGCCTCTGACCGCTAAACAATGCCACAGGCATACAATCGAATGAAATTGATTGGTTCTTTGCCTTTGAATGATGGCAGGAAGACAGGCAGCCCGTGCTTCAGGAAGAGCAGACGGCACACATTCAGGAACGCAGGCAATCCTGCCTGCCTGATTGCAGGAATGCAAGAAAGCAAGATTGCACGACTGACGGAAAGCGTGAACGCTTGCTATCCAACTATCCGGCTCGCCTGAATGATTGGTTGATTGACGGAATGAAAGAATGACGGCAAGCCTGCCTGATAAGCTACCGGAATGATTGCAAGACTGCTGTACTGCAAGGAAGCAGGCAATCAGGTAAGAACGCAGGCAACCCTGATAGCTATCCTGAAAGAACGCAGGAAATCAGAACGGCTTGCCGGAACGCCTGCAAGCCTGAAAACAGGAATTTGAAAACTTTAAATTTTAAAAATATGGACACAAAAAAGAAACCTCTGTTTATCGCTTTTTCTTCACAAAAAGGCGGTGTTGGAAAAAGCACATTTACCACGCTTGTGGCAAGTACGATGCACTATCGGTTGGGCTACAACGTAGCCGTATTTGATGCGGATTTTCCACAACATAGCCTGATGAAAATGAAAACCCGTGATTTGGCAATGGTAATGGAAAATGAGGCTTTGAAAAAACTGGCATATAAGCAATTTACCACCATCAACAAGAAAGCCTATCCCATTACACAGCATAAAGCAGATAGCGTACTGGATGCTGCACACGAATTTGTAACGGCTTCCGCCGTTCCGATCGACGTGGTGTTTTTTGACCTGCCTGGAACTGTGAACACGCCCGGCATTCTGAAAGCACTCGCAGGAATGCACCATATTTTTACGCCTATTACCGCAGACCGTGTGGTAATGGAAAGTACGCTCATCTTTACCCAGCTTTTACAGGATGTGATTATGAAAAAGGGCGAAACTTCCATACAGACCATTAACCTGTTTTGGAACCAGGTGGATGGCAGGGAAAGCACGCCATTATATGACGTGTACAACCAGCTTATAGCTCAACTGGGGTTAAGCCTGATGCAAAGCCAAGTGAAGAACAGTACCCGTTTTCGAAAAGAAAGTGAAGCGGATAGCAAAGCGGTTTTCCGTTCTACTGTAATGCCTCCCGATGAACGCTTGATGAAAGCCTGCCAATTGGATTTGTTCATCAATGAATTTTTAAAAATCGTTCAATTATAGCCTTATGGAAAAAGATAATAAAAGGAAAGCCACGCCGGACATCAACGAAGAGTTGATGATGAACCTGATGGTAGACGGCATTAAAAAAGACGGCATACAGCTTCCTCCCGAACCATCTGAAGAACCGAAAAAGGAAACTGTAAAAGAAGAAGCAAAACAGGAAGAATTACTTCGAAGCAAGCCAGTACAAAGGGAACGGAACCGCACCAAGAAAAACCTTGACGGCAGTTACGGTGAACATTTTTTGAGAAACCATTCAATGACAAAACGAGGGGATAAAAGCATCTATATCAGGCAGGAATACCACGAAAGGTTATCTCGCATTGTTCAGGTCATTGGCAAGGACGAGATACCGCTCTACGCCTACCTTGACAATATACTGGAACATCATTTTGAAATGTTTGAAAAAGCAATCACAGATGATTTCAATGAAAAGTTTAAACCCATTTTTTAAAGCATTTGATTATGGAAATAGTAATTGTGATATGTCTGCTGATAGTCATTGTACTGCTGTTACAGGATAAGATTGTCATTCATAAAAGGTCGCAAAAAAAGCCGATGCAGGAGAAAATCAATCCGAACCTGCCCGATATTATGGGTCAGCCGAAGCCAGCAAGAAGCCTTTCAGTGCCAAACACTGCCAATGAAAGCCAAATAGCTGAACAGGAGATAAACCCTGATAATTTAGACATAGAATACGACGAAAATGAAAGCGTTGGCATTCAAATTCCGCAGGAAGAACTGGACGAAGTTTTCAGCAATATGCCTGATTTGGAAGATGAGGAAGAAGAATGGAACAGGTACGGAATATCCGGTGGCGATGACAGTCTTGCCCAAGGGGTTACCTACGACGAACTAAGCTCTGTAGGGGCATTGCTCCAAAAAGAAAATTTGGAACAATCTCAAAAGGAAACAGCGGTAGCCATAGTTCAAAGATTACAAGGAACTGAATTATTCAGCCTACTGGAAAATTCCATAGACGGTGCATCCAGAAAAATTGCCGAGCTTTTGGATAGCACACTTTCGGCTGAAACGGACAACAGTTCTTCCACCTTGCGGAAAAGTGATTTGAGTGATTTTGATATTGGGGAGTTTGTGTAAAATCATTATTCATGTTAATCAGATAATACAAGCAAGAATACTGAGGTGTTCTTGCTTTTTTTGGTTTCATTAAATAGTGTTAAAATATGTTTAACGAAAAATAAATCGCTAAAAATTTTGACGATAAAAAAATCGTTCTTATCTTTGACAAAATTTTTATCGTTAACTATGGATGATCAGGATATATATTTAAGAAATAACACAGGGAGTAAATCAAAGTCTGCTATCATTGATGGGTTTGTAGTTCGAACAAATGAGTTTGATCATATAAGAAATGCATTGTTGAAAGCAGATAGTGATGGTAAATCCTTAAATAATATAATTATAGGACAACGTGGAGCTGGAAAAACGACCTTAATGCATAGGTTGAATTACTCTATTCTGGACGAAAAGCAATTATCAGAAATATATTTACCTATAATGTTCTCAGAGGAACAATACAACTTATCCGATCTAACAAATCTCTGGGAAGCTGTAGCAATTGTTATTGAGGATAATTATTATAAAGAAAAACTATCTGATTCAATTGATAAAATTATTGATAATGAAGAAGACTATGAACATGCATCATTTAAGTTCTTGCAGAGTTTTTTAAAGTCAAAAAACAAAACAGCGATTCTTTTTATCGAGAATCTGAATTTTTTTCTCAAGAAGCTCCAAGAAGATGAGAAAAAAAAGCTTAAAGCAATTTTAACATCGAAATCCAATTTTAGGATAATAGGCTCTTCTACTTCATATAATGATGGAACAATTGATTTTGGAGATCCATTTTACAAGTTTTTCCATCCTATACAGTTGGATGGTTTAACACAAGAGGAGTGTGAAAAGCTTTTGATTAGAATTGGTCAGCAGTACGGAGAAGAAGATCAGATTAGGGTAATTATAGAGAACTATCCTGGAAGGGTTGAAGCATTGCGAAGATTAACCGGAGGTGTACCAAGAACAATCTCTTATCTTTTTCAGATTTTTTTGGATAATGAAAATGGTAAAGCAATCAAAGATCTTTATCTTTTGATAGACACATTAACATTATTATACAAATCAGAATTAGATCAACTTTCAACTCAACAACAGAAAGTAATTGATGCTATAGCTAGGAAATGGGATGCAATTTCTGTTAAAGAAATCGCAAAGCGCACTAGACTGGAAAGTAAGAATATATCATCAATACTATCATATTTAGAGAAAAATCAGTTGATTGAGAAAGTGCCTACTTCTACAAAGAATCATTTGTATAGAATAAAGGAACGCTTTATGAATATTTGGTACTTAATGAGGTTTGGTAGAAAACATGATAAGGAAAATGTGGTATGGTTAGTTCGATTTTTTGATGCTTGGTGTGATGAAAGTGAGCTAACCAAGAGACTTAAAAATCATATTAGCAATCTTAAAGATGGTAAATATGATGCTGTTGCTGCGATCGATATGGGCAACACATTTTTGTCTTGCGAAAACATTCCAGACAATTTAAAAGAAGAATTGATCAGTACTACTAATTCGGTCTTACCTGACAAAATATTGAAAAGAGCTAAAACTGCTGAAACTGCCGTATTGGATGATATTAAGAAGTTATTAAAAGAGGAACGTTTTGATGAAGCTGTTGGTAGACTCGAGGATGTGGACAATAAAGATGTTGATTATTTTATGTTAGCAACATCTGTTTATTTAATGCAAGGAAACCATGAAAAAGCCTTAGAAGCAGCAAAATCAGCATGGAATTTAGATGATCAAAACACATATACATCTATCTCTTTAGGAATCATTTATGATATGCACTTAAATGATCCTGATACAGCTATCGAATTCTATGAGAAGTCACTATCGTTGCCGCATCCTCACCCTTATGCTGCTAATAGGTTAGGTAGTATTTATAAAAAGAAAAAGGTTTATGACTCAGCAATAAAATATCATAAACAAGCTGTTGCAAAGAATTTTAAACAGTCATTGATTTCTTTAGGAAACATCTACTTAGATCTTAATGATTTTGAAATGGCAGAAAAATATTTGAGAGATGCGGTAGAAGCCAAATTAGATAAATCTAATACTGCCCTAGCCAAATTATTCTCTAAAATGAAAAAGAAAAAGGATGCAGAATCTGCTCTGGTGAAGGCTGTTGAAGAAAATGAGGAAGATAGTAACATAAATTTGGGAAGATTTTATATGCTGAAAAGCAGACCAAGTTTCAAAAAAGCGGAGGAACAATTTAAGTTAGCAATTGACAAGGGTGAAATTGATGGATATAGTCAATTAGCAAGGTTGTATATCAATCAGAAACAAACCGATAAAGCAATCACTGTTTTAGAACATGGCATTTCAAATAATGATGCAGAATCAGCTCATCAGTTAGCTCATCTTTTTAACAGAAAAGGAATGTTTGAGAAGTCAGATGAAATGTTTGAGAAAGCAATAGAATTAGGCGATATTTCAGTAATAGGTTGCTGGGTGCAGAGCATGTATAGGTCTAAACGAACAGACAAGAAGACCTTTTCAAAAGATTTACTTGAAAAGTACAAACCGGACAATACAAATAGTCGCTTTGAATTACTTTACGCTAAAATACTTTTATGGAATGGCAACTTGACGAAGGCAATAGAGATTGTAAAAGAGCAAGCTATTATTTTACATAATAGCAGCGATGACGATGACAGTTATTCTCACCGAAGTTTTTCAGAACTTGTAGAGTTTTTTCTGTTACTGATTGCCAAAAAAGAATACGATGTGGCTTTAGATATGTTTAGTGATAACAATATGGATCTTAAGACCATGTTGAAGCCAATATATTACCTAATGATGAATGAACTTAAAGAAGATTATCCAATGGAATATCTTAAAGCAGGTAAAGAACTTACAGATACTATTAATGATTTAAAAAAGGAGGTGGAATATTTGAGAAAAAAATAGAACGAAAACGCAAACAAAAATATTAGAGAAATTCAAGGATAGTTTAAGAAATGCGACAACTTAAACTATGCCTATGGTTTCTTTCAAAGATCCATTTAGGGAAATGAATAAATGATACTGTTATTTAGAACACCACAAAAATAGACAAACTTGTCATTTGTGCAAATATAATTGTCATTTTCTTTTCTTAACAATGGTCGATTATCATTCAGCTTTACTAATATTTCTGCTGGGACTGTCTTTTTCAGGTAATTGGATAGGCGTATTAATTATAATTATTAACTAAAAAAAAGAAAATTAAATGGCGAACGCTACTATTAAGTATTACCCAGTTGGTAACGGAGATACATCTCTAATTACTCTGGAAGACAAAACAACCATATTGGTTGATTGTAACATCAGGAATTGTGACAATGACGAGACCTACGACGTAAAAAAGGATTTATTGCAAAGCGTGCAGTATGGCAATGGTATACCATACGTTGATGTATTTATCTTAACTCATGGTGACCAAGATCATTGTCGAGGATTTAAAAAGCACTTTTATCAGGGGGCTCCAGAAAAATATTCGGAAGCTGATAAAAAAGAAGGTCTTATCAGAGTCGATACAATGTGGTTCTCACCAATGATTGCCGAGGAGCATACAAATGATGATGAAGATGCGTATCAACAGGAAGCAGAACGTCGATTGGCACTTCATCGTAACAAAGATCCGAAAAAAGACAATCCTGGTAACAGAATTAAAATTATCGGTTATGATGGAAGTAAAGATTATAAAGACTTAGATCATTTAAGAGCTAAGCCGGGAGATACTGTCAATCGTTTTAATGACCGAAACCAAGTATTGTTTTCCATATTCATACACGCTCCATTCAAAGAACACCTTGAAGCATTGGGAGATGATAAAAAGAATTCAACAAGTATTGTGTTTCAAGCTAGATTCAAAAACACCCCTTATCAGCAAGACTTCTCTACTCTTGCAATGTTTGGTGGTGACTCTGATCATACTTCATGGTGTATCATTTTGGAAAAAACTAAGAAATACAAAAATGAACATGCTTTGAAATGGGATTTATTTCTTTCCCCGCATCATTGCTCATGGTCATTTTTTAATGATAGGCCTCAGGAAGAAAACCCTGATCCCAAAAAGACTTCATTAGAAGTGTTGGATTACAAGAGGAATAATGCGAAAGTCATTGCGTCAAGTAAAAAAATCTTAAATGATGAAGACAATCCACCGCATTATGAGGCTAAACGAGAATATGTCAAGAAGGTAACGGAAGGGAATTTTCTTAATACAACTACTTACAATGTGGTTAATAAGATTCCTCAACCAATCATCTTTGAGGTTACTTCACAGGGAATTGTAAAACCTAAACAGACCGAAGGTGCAGCTAAAGTTGCAGGAGGGGCTGGTTTAGGTATTGTAAACACCCCTTCAAAATACGGAAATGGAAAAGTTTAGTGATAGCTTACCAACATTTATCAATGATATAGAGAATCCTGAAATTCAGGATTCTCTTAAATCATTGTGTCAAATTCAAGGCAATCGAGTGAAGGTTTTGGATTGGGGAAATGGTAGAATCGCTATTCCAATTGAGATCAATATTGACCTACCCAGTTTGGGCAATTTTGAAGATTTAGACATTAGAGAAAAAGAACCTGTCATTTTAGTGTTTGATATAGTTAATTATCCAGTTTCTGCCCCCAGAGTTTATACTGACAGATTGGATTTTCCTAAAAATAACCTTGCCCATCTATATGTAGCAGTCAATAATCGCCCTCCAGCATTTTGTTATGTAAGAGGAAATGCAGATGAGTGGTATGCAAATAAAAGGATTGAAGACCTTGTAATACGCATAAGCAACTGGCTTAGAGACGCTGCTACAGGTGAATTAACTGAAAATGGTGAACAGTACGAACCATTGAGATTGGAAGGGTACACAGGAAGTATAATTTATGATTATGATACCATTCTGACTGTTATAACAAATAAGGCGGCTGTTGAATTTGGTGATAAATTTTCAATTGTCTTGTTTGAACGCCCAAGTAGTAAGGGGAGATATACATATAAATTTGTTAAGCTCATTACTGATAAGAATGCACTTACCACCATTAAGGAAGTAGATGAGGAACGTAAAAAAGATAAAGAAGATGTTACAAGAAAGAGATATTATTTCGGATATATACTATGGAGTGGAGAAGATGTAGTAAAACCAGAATATGAAATAAATATTCCAAGATCATGGGAAGAATTCAAATTGTTTTGTGAGTATTACAATATTAAGCATCAAGAATTTGAAAAGTTCATTACTACCTATAATAAAATAAATGAGTACATCTATTTTCCTGTAATAATTGGAATACGTAGACCTAGTCAACTGATTGGTTATTCATCGAATATTGAATTTATAAATCTACGTTTTAATGTAACTTCTGCCGACATTAAAGGCGAAAGAATTGTTAATAACATATCTATAGATATTCTATCTCACAATCAACCTCTAACACAAAAATTAGCTTGTCATATATCAGGTTGGGATATAGCTTTAGAAAGTGAAAGACACGTTGTTTTTGGATGTGGTGCTATCGGTTCTAAGATAATTATGCACTTGGTAAGATCTGGACAAACAAACTTGACTTTGATTGATCCAGATTATATTTCTCCGCACAATTTAGTTAGACATACCTTGTTTGGAGAAGATGAAGGGCAAAGTAAAGCAGAAGCATTGGCAGAAAAAATAAAGAAAATCTATCCTTATGAACAAACAAATGTTATACATGGTCCATCCTTTAAAGATGGACTAATAAACAAGAAAGAAACTTTCGAAAAATATAGTTGGATATTAGACTTTACAGCATCCGAAGCGTTCTTTAATAAATTAGCTACGCTAAAAAGTTTAGATACAAATAAGGTTGCCAGTGCAAGTATTTCAGATTTTGGAAATTTAGGGATAATGTATAAAGAGGGAGAGTCAAGAAATCCAAGATTAGATGACCTACAGGTATATTTATACAGTCTGTCAGAGAGTAATAAAAACATTCAAGACTGGTTGGAAAGGGAACAAAAAACAGCTCAATCAAGTAGTTTAATTGTTCAAGTTGGTGTTGGCTGTAATTCCGAAACCACAGTTTTATCAGATGATAAAATATCATCTCACGCATCATACTTTTCAGGAATTCTTAAGAGAGAAATGACTAAATCAACCAAGGATGGTAAAATATATTTAAACAATATTATAGATACAGAAGATTACATGATTGAAACAGAAGTGTTGAATATAAAGCCATTTGATACATTTCATGCTGTTAACAATCCAAATTGGGAAATTCGATTTAAACCTGGTATTATGGAGCACTTGATTGAAGAGCTTACACTCGCAGGAAAAAATGAAACCGGAGGTGTTTTTGTGGGTGTTTGTAATTATAAAACAAAAACTGTTCATATTACAGGTTCAATCAAATCTCCTTTAGATAGTAAAGGTAGTTCAACACAGTTTATAAGGGGAAATGATGGATTGTCGGGAGAGATTTCAGCGATAGAAAAGAGTTCAGGTGGCCAAATTGGTTATGTAGGTGAATGGCATACTCATCCTGAAGGCCCTGATTTGCTCAGTAGACAGGATATGATAAGCGTTAAGAAACATAAAGAGGAATGTAGTAATCTTCAACCGCCATTGCCTGTATTTTTAGCCATTATTACTCCAACCGGTATATTTCCTTATATATTTTAAATTGAAGATAATATGGAAAAAGCAGTGAACTTAAAGGCTAAGAATACTCCACAATTGTGGATCCTACTGTCAGCAAATATTTTAATTATATTTGGTATAATCTTCCCACAGTATTTTAGAGAAATAGCAAATGAATTTGATATCGTCTTAATTGTAAAGGGGCTTGGAGCATCTATCGCTCCATTGCTACTGTTTTTATTGAATGGTTTATTATCAAGTAATCAAAAAGCTATACTGGTTTTTTGGAAGCTGAAAAATCCCTTGCCGGGCTCAATAGCGTTTTCAAAACTAATTAAAGAAGATACTAGAATAGATAAAAAAAAATTGAAAGAGATTCACGGGAATTTACCTAAAAATCCGCAAGATCAAAATAGATTATGGTATAAAATTTACCAGAAAAACTCTTTAGATATTGTGATTTCCGAAAGTCACAGGGCTTTCTTATTAGCTAGAGATTCTGCTTCATTGTCCTTTCTATTTATAATCTTTATAGGAATTCCTGCTCTTGTTATTGTAACTTGGCCAATTAATATATATTATTTTTCTTTCCTACTCGTTCAATATATTGTTGTAGTTATAGGAGCACAAAATAGAGGACGAAGATTTGTTACTAATGTTTTGGCAATAGAAAGTAAATAGTTATAGTCGTAATTTTTGTATTCTAAAGCATCAAGCCTAATCGCTTGATGCTTTTGTTTTTATCAGAAACAGCCACTAACAGCCAAACAATTCCTCTGACTGCCACTTTACGGTAACGCCTCTTTTTCCATAAGACATTTGTCCCTGAAGCTCGCAAGGTGCGGGATAAACAGTAACAAATTAATGTGTTTCAATTATGGAAAAACAAAGAAAAAAAGTTTTGCTGACAGCCGTGGTTATGCTGTCAGGAATTGGTGCATTCGCACAGGGAAACGGCTCGGCAGGCATCAACGAGGCTACCCAAATGGTAACCTCTTATTTCGACCCCGCAACCCAATTAATTTACGCTATCGGTGCAGTCGTGGGATTAATCGGTGGCGTTAAGGTGTACAATAAATTCAGTTCGGGCGACCCTGACACATCGAAAACTGCGGCTTCGTGGTTTGGTGCGTGTATCTTCTTGATTGTCGCCGCTACTATCCTGCGCTCATTCTTCCTTTAATCCCTTGCCTTATGAATTACAATATCAACAAAGGCATCGGCAGGACGGTGGAATTTAAAGGGCTGAAAGCACAATACCTGTTCATTTTCGCAGGTGGGCTGCTCGGTACGCTTATCCTCGTGATGATACTGTATATGGCAGGCGTAAACTCTTACATCTGCCTGTTCCTCGGAGCAGGCGGTGCTTCGCTCATTATATGGCAGACCTTTTCGCTGAACAGGAAATACGGCGAACACGGGCTGATGAAAATTGCAGCTAAT
The DNA here is from genome assembly GCF_002295765.1 of Sphingobacterium sp. UBA865. Lineage (NCBI taxonomy): Bacteria > Pseudomonadati > Bacteroidota > Sphingobacteriia > Sphingobacteriales > Sphingobacteriaceae > Sphingobacterium > Sphingobacterium sp. UBA865. The sequence goes on from NZ_DBGB01000031.1 coordinate 281,720, forward strand.
AAACGGCATCCCCGCTACATCATCTGCCGAAAGCCTGTACACCGCTATCTGAAATTCACTCCTAAACAGAATGCCGTATGAGAAATGTATCTAAAACAACAACGCTGGAAAACAAATTTCCTTTATTGGCAGTAGAGAACAACTGCATTCTGTCCAAAGATGCGGACATTACCGCCTGTTTTGAAGTGCGTTTGCCGGAACTGTTCACGGTAGCTTCTGTGGAATATGAAGCCATACACTCCGCCTGGCACAAGGCTATCAAAACCTTGCCTGATTTTACGGTCATTCACAAACAGGATTGGTACATCAAGGAAAGCTATGCGCCCGATCTGTCAATAGAAGACCAAAGTTTTTTATCGAAGTCTTACCAATGCCATTTTAACGAGCGACCGTTCCTGAACCATTATTGCTACCTGTTTCTAACAAAGACAACAAAGGAAAGAATGCGGATGCAAAGCAACTTCAGTTCGCTTTGCAAAGGTTCGCTGATACCAAAGGAAATCAGGAATAAGGAAACGATACACCGCTTTATGGAAGCGGTAGCCCAGTTTGAGCGCATCGTGAATGATAGCGGTTTTGTAAGCCTGAAACGTCTGAACGAAGATGAAATTATCGGAACCGAAGACACACAGGGATTACTGGAGCAATACCTCACGCTATCGAGGGGAGCCGGAACGCCGATGCAGGACATCGCACTCGGAAACGAAGAGGTGCGCATCGGCAACAAAAGGTTAAGCCTGCACACCCTTTCCGATACGGACGACCTGCCCGGAACGGTATCGGCAGATACCCGTTTTGAAAAGCTATCTACTGACCGTAGCGACTGCCGTTTATCATTCGCTGCGCCTGTGGGCTTGTTGTTAAGCTGCAACCACATCTACAACCAGTATTTGTTTTTGGATAACAGCGAAGACAACCTGCAAAAGTTTGAGAAGTCTGCAAGGAATATGCACTCACTGGCAAGGTACAGCCGTGCCAACCAGATCAACAAAGAGTGGATAGAAAAGTACCTGAACGAAGCCCACAGCTTCGGGCTGTCTTCCATCCGTGCGCACTTCAACATTATGGCGTGGTCGGAAGACCCTGCGGAACTCAAACAGTTAAAGAACGATTGCGGTAGCGCCTTGGCACTGATGGAATGTAAACCCCGCCACAATACGACAGACGTAGCCACATTATATTGGGCAGGAATGCCCGGCAATGCAGGCGACTTCCCCAGTGAGGAAAGTTTTTACACGTTCATCGATCCTGCGCTGTGTTTCTTTACCGAAGAAACCAACTACCACAATTCGTCCTCGCCGTTCGGTATCAAGATGGCTGACAGGCTTACAGGAAAACCTATCCATTTGGATATTTCCGACCTGCCTATGAAAAGGGGTGTCATCACGAACCGGAACAAGTTCATACTTGGTCCATCGGGAAGTGGTAAATCGTTCTTCACGAACCATATGGTACGGCAGTATTACGAACAGGGCGCACACGTACTGTTGGTAGATACGGGCAACTCTTATCAGGGTTTATGCGAACTCATCAAAGGAAAGACCAAAGGCGAAGACGGTGTTTACTTCACTTACACCGAAGATAACCCGATCGCCTTTAACCCTTTTTATACCGATGATGGCGTGTTCGACATTGAGAAGCGGGAAAATATCAAGACTTTGATACTGACCTTATGGAAACGTGACGATGAGCCTCCAACCCGTTCGGAAGAAGTTGCCCTTTCCAATGCAGTAAGTGGTTATATCGAACGTATAAAAACGGACAATGTGTACCCGTCATTCAACGGTTTCTATAAGTATGTAAAAGGCGACTACCGCAAGGTACTGGAAGAAAAACAGGTAAGGGAAAAAGACTTTGACATTGCCAATTTCCTGAACGTACTCGAACCCTATTACAAAGGCGGCGAATACGATTACCTGCTGAACTCCGATAAGCAGTTAGACCTGCTTTCCAAACGCTTTATCGTGTTTGAAATTGATGCGATTAAAGACCACAAAATCCTCTTTCCCATAGTCACGATTATCATTATGGAGGTGTTCATCAACAAGATGCGCCGATTGAAAGGTATCCGCAAACTCATCCTGATTGAAGAGGCTTGGAAAGCAATTGCAAAAGAGGGAATGGCAGAATACATCAAGTATTTGTTTAAAACCGTGCGTAAGTTTTTCGGAGAAGCGATAGTAGTAACGCAAGAGGTCGATGATATTATCCAGTCGCCCATTGTAAAAGAAAGTATCATCAATAACTCCGACTGTAAAATCCTCTTAGACCAACGCAAGTATATGAACAAGTTTGATGATATACAGGCAATGTTGGGGCTTACCGACAAAGAAAAAGGGCAGGTACTTTCCATCAATATGAACAACGATGCAAGCCGCCTTTATAAAGAGGTTTGGATTGGCTTAGGTGGTACGCACTCGGCAGTCTATGCCACCGAAGTTAGTTTGGAGGAATACCTCGCCTACACCACAGAGGAAACCGAAAAAATGGAAGTGATGCAGCTTGCTGCGGAACTCGACGGTAACGTAGAACTCGCCATTAAGCATATCGCAATGCAAAGGCGGGACAATTCAAATCAATAGTCATTAACAATTTAAAATTTCAAGAACAATGAAATCGAAGATTCACGAACACAAAAATCAAATAAAGATGAATGTGAGTAAAAAAGTATTGTATCTGGTGTGTACGGCACTGATGCTCGCCGTAGCACCGTCAGCAAAAGCCCAGTGGGTTGTAACCGACCCTGCTAATTTGGCTTCAGGAATTATCAACTCTGCGAACGAAATCATACAGACTTCTTCGACCGTGAGCAATGTGATAAAGAACTTTAACGAAGTGAAGAAAGTGTACGACCAGGGTAAGGAATATTACGACAAGTTGAAAGCCATTAACAATTTGGTGAAAGATGCCCGTAAAGTGCAGCAAACGGTATTGTTGGTAGGCGATGTGTCCGAAATGTACGTGCAGAATTTTGGTAAGATGATGAACGATCCAAATTTTACCCCACAGGAATTGGTCGCTATCGGCAACGGTTATTCGGCACTGCTCAATGAAAGTACCGAACTGCTGAAAGAATTGAAGCAGATTGTAACCTCTACAAGCCTTTCGTTGAACGACAAAGAGCGTATGGACATTATTGACCGTGTGTACAAAGAGGTAAAGGAGTACCACAGCCTGGTGCGCTACTATACTAACAAGAACATTTCTGTAAGCTACCTGAGAGCGAAAAAGAAAAACGATGCCAAAAGAGTGCTTGAACTCTACGGAACTGCTAACCAAAAATACTGGTAAACTATGGAATGGGATAATCTTCACGAACTCCTGCGGTCGCTTTATGATGATATGATGCCGCTTGCAGGCGATATGGCTGCAGTAGCTAAGGGTTTGGCGGGATTGGGAGCATTGTTCTATGTGGCATTAAAGGTTTGGCAGGCTTTAAGCCGTGCCGAACCTATTGATGTGTTCCCTTTGCTGCGTCCGTTCGCTTTGGGGCTTTGCATAATGTTCTTTCCAACCATCGTATTGGGAACCATCAATGCAGTATTGAGTCCGGTAGTTACGGGAACCCACCAAATACTCGAAGACCAGGTGCTTGATCTTAATCAGCTCCAACAACAGAAAGACCAATTGGAATATGAAGCAATGGTCAGAAATCCCGAAACAGCCTATATGGTATCAGACGAAGAGTTTGATAAGAAGCTGGACGAATTGGGATGGTCGCCATCAGACGTAGGCACAATGGCGGGTATGTATATGGACAGGCAGGCTTACAAGATAGAGAAAGCCATAAAGGATTGGTTTCGCAATCTACTGGAAATACTCTTTCAGGCGGCAGCATTGGTCATTGATACCATACGGACGTTTTTCCTAATAGTCCTTTCCATACTCGGACCAATAGCTTTTGCTATTTCCGTGTGGGACGGATTTCAGTCCACGCTCACCCAGTGGATCACGAGGTATGTCAGCGTATATCTCTGGCTTCCTGTTTCCGATTTGTTCAGCTCGATGCTGGCAAGAATACAATCCCTCATACTGGAAAGAGATATAGCAACGCTTGCCGACCCGACCTATATACCTGATACGAGCAATACGGTGTACATCATATTTATGATTATCGGCATCATCGGATACTTCACAATACCGACAGTGACAGGTTGGGTAATCCAAGCCGGAGGCGCAGGAAACTTTACCCGCAACGTAAACCAAGCTGCAATGAAAACAGGAAATATCGCTGGAGCAGGTGCAGGTTCAACAGTTGGAAACATCGGCGGTAAACTGATGAATAAATAAACAATTAATCATTCTAAAAATGGAATTTAAAACGCTAAGAAATATCGAAAACAGCTTTAGGCAAATAAGATTATATGCCATTGTGTTTGCGGTTCTCTGCATTGGCGTGGTAGGATATGCCGTATGGCAGTCCTACCGCTTTGCAGAAGAACAACGCCAAAAAATCTATGTATTGGATAACGGCAAATCTTTGATGCTCGCCTTATCGCAAGATGCAAGTATCAACCGACCTGTGGAAGCAAGGGAACACGTCAGACGTTTTCACGAGCTTTTCTTTACGCTTGCTCCCGATAAAAATGCTATCGAAAGCAATATGAGCAGAGCGTTCAACCTTGCCGACAAAAGTGCTTTCGACTATTACAAGGACTTGTCGGAAAAGGGTTATTACAGTCGTATCATATCAGGAAACGTACAGCAACGCATTGAAGTCGATAGTGTCGTCTGCAATTTCGATACCTATCCGTATGCAGTACGCACCTACTCCAAACAATTCATCATCCGTTCGAGCAATGTAACCAGGCGTAACCTGATTACTTCCTGCTATCTCGTGAACTCTGTTCGTTCCGACAACAATCCGCAGGGCTTCAACATTGAAAAGTTTGCAGTGGTTGAAAACAGGGACATAGAAGTTATCGAACGCTAAAAAAACAATCTTATGGAAGCATTATCAGATTTAAACACGTTCGCAAAAATCCTTACCGACAAAGGATATAACGGCTATTTCCATACGCAAGGTGCGTATGCCGGAAAGTTGAAAGACAGCATCAGCGATTACCTCGAAAGCTGCCAAAAAGGTGCAGATACTTTGCCTAAACAAGATTTGTTGCTGACAGGCTACCTGCAATGGTCGGGTGATGACAAACCACGTGTACAATGCAGTATGTGGGTAAAATACCTGAACGGCAAATTTTCTCTCAACAGAATAGAGGTTGCAAGAAAAGACCAATTTGGGCAATTGCTCAAAAAGTCGGAATTGGCAAACCTGTCTGTAATATCCGCACCCAAAGCGGTGGAAGCGGTGGCATTGGTCAAAGATGCACCGAAACAAAAGGCGGTTAAAAGCCCTAAGCGTTTCAAGCTATAACATCAGAAATAGTAAGGCTATGAAAAAATTTAGAGCAAATATGGATAGGTATTTTGATAAGCTCGACGAACGTTGGCAGGCATTGCCAGTGCGCAAACAGCACCAATATACCTTGTACTTTTTTGTGGGTTATCTCTTGCTGACCGCAGGGGTTATCGGCAAAGTAATGTACGATACGGGTAAGCCCAATGATGCCATCAACATCAGGCATATCGAGAACCCTATTCTTAAAAAGAATGAAAGTCCTGCAAGATTGCAGGACACAGTATCAACAATTTTAAAAAATCAGATTTATGAAAGAAAATGAGAACAAAAAATCGGTTGTTCGGGTAACCGAAGGTAACCCGAAAGAAACCGCTGATGTGCTGCAAAATGGCACACAGAATAATAAGGAAAAGCTCAAAAAGCCAATCATATTCCTTTTGATGGGCGTAGTATTTCTCGGCTGTATGTACCTCATATTTAAACCGTCGAAAGATAAAAAGGCAGTTGAAAATATCGGGCTGAATGATGCAGTTCCGCAGGCTACCGGGGCAGGAATGCCCGATGATAAAAGCAAGGCGTATGAGCAGGAAATGCTCGAACGCAAAGAGCAGGAAAAGCGCAATGCTTTAGCAACGCTTTCTGATTACTGGAATACCGAAGACAAAGAAGAGCCGACCGATAAGCAGCTACCTGAAGAAGAGGAAAGCGACGGCTTAGGCGGTGGTGGCAGAAATTCGGGACGAAACAGCAATCCTGCATTGAACAGCTACCGCAATATGCAAAGCACACTGGGTTCATTCTATCAGGACAACAATTCTGAAACAATGGAACTGCGTAAGCAAGTGGACGAACTGAAAGCAAAGTTGTCGGAAAAAGATGTGCCACCTGTGGCCACCGTTGACGACCAACTCAAATTAATGGAGAAATCCTATGAAATGGCAGCAAAGTATCTTCCGCAAAATGCCAATACCGGAAATGCTGCTCCTGCCAACGGTACAGCTACGGGGGCTGCGGGTGCTAACCAAAAAGAGCAATTTGTATCGTTCACACCAACAAGAAAGAACATTGTATCAGCCTTGTACCGTGAACCGTCGGACAGTGCCTTTGCAGCCGATTGGAGCCAAACAAAAAACAGGGGATTTTATACCGCAGGTTCTACTGAAGAGGTGATACAGCCCAAAAACAGTATCAAAGCCTGTGTACACGAAGCCCAAACGGTAGTTGGCGAAACAGGTGTGCGTTTACGCTTGTTAGAGCCTGCCAAAACCCCGCAACGTACCATCCCCAAAGGAACGATTGTAACGGCTAACGCTAAATTTCAGAATGGCAGGCTGCAATTAAAAGTTACCTCCGTAGAACTGGAGGGCAATATCATCCCGGTAGATATTACCATTTACGATTTGGACGGACAGCAAGGCTTGTACGTTCCGTATTCGCCGGAAATGAACGCCCTTACCGAAATGGCGGGCAATATGAGCCAGACCGGGGGAACAAGCGTAATGCTCACGCAGAATGCCGGACAGCAGGTAGCGGCTGACCTTAGCCGTGGCGTAGTACAGGGTATTTCGGGCTATTTCGCCAAGAAAGTGAGAACGCCAAAGGTTATGCTGAAAGCGGGTTATCAGGTCTTCCTTGTATCTAAAAAATAATGTTGAACTCAAATAAATAAAACAATGAAACCTGTTCCGGGCAACGGAACACGCTTCATTACCATTAAAAATTAAATATTAAAGACAATGAAAAATCATTTAAAAATATTCTGGGCTATTGCCCTGATACTCGGCTTTGCCGTAACAACTTATGCACAGGATAGTGCCACTGCAAAAGCACCGCTTGCATTGGGCAAGATAGAACCGTACCGTATGGAAGTTACCTACGATAAAACGTCGCACCTGATTTTCCCGACCGCCATTCGTTACGTGGATTTGGGCAGCGAATACCTGATTGCAGGTAAGGCTGAAGATGCGGAAAACGTATTGCGTGTAAAAGCATCGGTAAGGAACTTTGAGCCGGAAACTAATTTTTCAGTTATCACGAATGACGGGCGTTTTTACAGCTTCAACGTGTATTACAGTTCCTACCCGGAGGCATTGAGCTACGACCTGCTCACAATGCAAAAAGCGGTGGATAAAGCCAACGGAAACGATGTGCTTTTTGAGGAACTGGGCAACAATTCGCCCTCACTGGCAGGCTTGTTACTGAAAACCATTTACAAGAAAGACAAGCGCATTGTAAAGCATATCGGGGCTAAGAGCTTCGGCATTCAGTTTATCCTGAGAGGGATTTACATACACAACGGCAAATACTATTTCCATACCGAATTGAGAAACCGTACCAATGTGCCTTTCGAGATTGATTTTATCAATTTCAAAGTAGTGGATAAAAAGGTAGCCAAACGCACCGTAGTCCAGGAACGTTCCTTAACGCCTTTGAGAATGTACAAGCCATTGGACGGCATTGCCGGAAAATCGACCGAACAAAACGTGTTCCTGTTAGACCAGTTTACTATTGCCGATGACAAGGTGCTGCTGATTGAGATTTTCGAGAAGAACGGCGGCAGGCATCAAACGCTTCAGGTAGAAAATTCCGATTTAATCAAAGCCCGTTTGATTGACGATATGCACCTGAAATTTTAATAACTCTTTAAAGCAAGAATATGAAAAAGTATATCTATACCGTGCTGCTTGTCCTCATAGGCATCACAGCGGCACAGGCGCAACGAATGCTGCCTAAACAGAAAGGATTGGAAATAAGTACAGGCGTACTATCCAATGATAAGATTGGCAATGATTATTACATCAGTGCAGCAATGACCGTAAACGGAAGGAATGGCAATTACCAGCTTTGGGCGTTGGAATACACGCACCAATACCACGACTACAAAGACCTCCACATACCGCAGGAAACCTATTTCGCAGAAGGTGGTTACAGTTTCTTCTTGTTGGGTGATGCCCGAAAAAACATCACGCTGAATTTTGCTATAACCGGCGTGGTCGGTTATGAAACCATTAACCGTGGCGAAACGATGTTATATGACGGAGCGAAGATATTGAGTGAGGATAATTTCATCTACGGAGCAGGCGGCCGCCTCACTTTTGAAACGTACCTGTCCGACCGCTTTGTGTTAGTCCTGCAAGGGCGTACAAAAGTTTTGTGGGGGACGGATCTGGAACAGTTCCGTCCATCCGCAGGTGTGGGATTAAAGTTTAACTTTTAAAACGTAAAACAATGATAGCAATATTCAATAAATTCAGAACAGGGCTACTGCCGTTGTATGTATTCCTGACAATCCTAACAGCTTCAGTTACGTTGGTATCTTGCAACAAAGATGATGAACTCGAAATACAGAACAATTTTCCTTTTGAGGTCAATGTAATGCCAGTGCCTAAAGATGTTGCCAACGGGCAGACCGTAGAAATACGCATTACCATACAGCGTACAGGCAATTACAGCAATACGCAGTATTTCCTTCGCTATTTCCAGTTTGATGGGCAGGGAACGTTGCAATACTACAATGAACCGCCGTATCAGCCCAATGACCTATATCAATTGCCAACGGAGCAGTTCCGGTTGTATTACACTTCAACATCTACCGTATCACAATCTTTTGATGTTTGGATTTCGGATGGTTTTGGAAATGAAAAGCAGATAAGTTTTCAATTTAATAGTAGTGATTGATTATCATTTCAATGCACAAAAAACGGCTTAGATGATAAGCCGTTTTTTTATTTCTTCTTTAGCTTATTCAGCGTTTGCTCAATCATTTCCATACGCTTTTTGACCTTTTCAGCGGAAGCATCTAAAGTATAGCCCTCATCCATCAACTCTTTTATAAGAAGTATCTTTTTGATATTCTCATAATTATAACGCCTGTTCTTGCCCTCTTCTTCGGTCAGGCTTGTGATAATGCCTTTGTCTTCCCAATAGCGGATTTGCCTTGTCGGAATGCCTGTAATTTGTGATACCTCTCCAATACCAACAACTAATTTATCTAAAAAATCGAAGTCGAATGACAGGTCTATCTCCTTATCTGCTTTTGCCATTTTTTGTAAATTATTTACAATAGTTGTTGCAAATATAAAATAATAGCATTTATTTTGCAATTGTAGATTATTTACAATTATTGATAATTAAAAGCAAAATGAAATGAAACGATTACTTTTTTTAATTCTGACAGTTATAACTATGACAAGTAAAATTAATGCACAAGAGCAGGGCAAATCAGCCTTAATCCTTATTGAAACCCAAAACGAGTGGATGCACACAGACGGAAAGCTGTACAAGGCTTTGGTAAAAGATAAAGAAATGATGCAGACCTCCATTGAGAATATTGAAAAGGCATTGGACTATGCAAGAAAAAACAATATTGAGATTATTCACGTGGGTTTACGCTTTGAAAAAGGCTATCCCGAATTAGCCAATGGAAAAAGCGGTTTGCGAAAAGCCATACCAAACGCAGGAACTTTCCCGATTAACGGATTTGGTTCACAATTCTATGAAACCGTAAAACCGATTGAGGGCGAATTTGTGGTTACAGGGCGTGTTGGAGCAAGTGGTTTTACAGGCTCAAATTTGGACGTGTACTTACGAAACAACAAAATCGAAAACTTATATTTGGTCGGCTATGCAACACACGTCTGCGTGGAAAGCACTTTTAGGGACGGACACGAAAAAGGCTACAATACTTATGTGATTTCCGATGCTACTTCAGCTTTTAATAAAGTTCAGCAAGAATACTTTTTGAGTGAGATTGTTCATCATTTTGGGGAACACTTGACAACAAGTGAATTTGTAAACGAATAAGACTAATACGGAATAGATGTCAAGGTTATTTTTTTTAAATTTGTTTGTATTATAATTTTAGTGGTATGGATACGGTTACGGCTCAATTAGTGTTTGGTATTATTGTTATCGTTGTTGGTATAGGGCTTATCTATTTTATCAACCGCAGGAAGTTTTACAGACGTAGCGTGGCAGGTGTAGAAATGTTTTCGAGGTATTCTACTGCTGTATTTGTGCGTTTTTTAGAACGTGTCGGGAAATGGATTGCTTACGCTTTGATTATTCTTGGTGTTGTCTGTATCTGGACTTACAGCCAAATGAAAAAGGATAAGGAAAAACAGGAAGTAAAAACGGAACAATCACGATAAACACTGACTTTTTTCTAACAATATTTTGAATAAATCGGATAGCCCAAAAGGTTATCCGATTTTTCGTTTGTAGCAAACGTAAAACGCCAAACACTACCTTTCAACGCCAATCAATACCACATTTCCCACCCCTGTAACAACCCTTAATATCTTCGACTTCCACAGCAAAATTGAGCAAACTATGGAAGTTATCGCAATACAAAAATCCGCATTGGATGGAATGAAAAATGAGCTAAAAGCACTTTTGGAATTGACCGAAAAAGCCACACAGAAATATACGCCCATTTTTAAAGAGGAACAATGGCTCGATAACCAGGAAGTATGTCTGATGATGAACATTACCAAGCGGACTTTACAGACCTACAAAAGCAAAGGGCTTTTACCGTATTCAAAACTGAACCGCAAAAATTATTACAAACTCTCGGATGTAAGGGCTTTGCTCGAAGCCGGACAGCTGGACAATACTACTGAAGATGGATTTATTCACGAATGATAGTGACGAAATCGTTGCACATCAGGAAATGATAACGCAGCTACGAAATCGTATCGAACAGATATTAAAAAACTACCGTCCTGTAATGAACGGTGAAATATATCTTTCTGGCGAAGATGTATGCAAGCTGTTACATATCAGCAGACGGACTTTACAGCAATATCGTGATGACCAAATACTTCCATATATCCAGATAGGAGGCAAAATCATTTTTAAGCAAACTGACCTTTTACGGATACTTGAACAAAACTATGTCTGCAATGGACAAAAGAGCAAATAATGGATTTTGGGCAATCATATTTCTATATCGAAACGAGTTTAGTATCTTTGCTATGTAAAATATAGAAATACTTAAAGTGTTTTTGCTTTAAGTCCCACATTGAAAACTGGTAATTTTTAGACAACGGGACGATAAGGAAGAACGCTCATGCCATAGGCGTGGGCGCTCGCTTATTCGTTGTCGGGTATACCAGTACCTCAATGTGCGGTAAGTGTAGTTGCCTGCGCTTTCTTTTTGTGCAGGAACTTCATCTAACTCAAAAAAAGGTAACGTATGAAAACTGGTACTGTACAAGAAACAATCTCCCTGTCTTTTATCAATGACAAAAGCCCTGTAACCGATAACATCTGCAAAGATCTCGCTGCATCTGGAATGGAAATCCTATCTAGGTCAGAAAGCATAGAAAACGGGTTATCACAGTTGTCTTCATTGAACAAAATCCCCAAAGTCTGTATTATTGACTTGGATTTTTACGACCAAAATGTGCTTAAACAGCTTCAAGAATTAAGGAAAGAGTACCCTGCAATCAAACTGGTTGCCCATAGCGATATTGATGATGAGAAAGTTGGGAAATCTCTTTTAGAGATTGGGTTTTCAAGTTATCTACTACTTGGAAGCGATGTTGATGATTTTGAAAGAGTAATAGAAACCGTTATCGGTATGGACAGTTAATCTGAGAAAGTTACGAATTTGTACAGTTTCTCCTTATGAAGATAATAATCTAAATTTTTATCAAATTTGAAATAATACATATCCTAATAAGGAACCGCCCAAAACTATAACAGCACTATTTAATTTTTTGTATCCAAAAGTTATTGCAATGCTCAAAACTGCAATTAACATCGTCCGCCAATCAGTAATAGTTTCTTTACCCATTTCGTAACACACCGCTATGATTATGGCTACCGATGCTACATTCACGGCATCTAAAAAGGAAGATAATCCTTTAGAATTTCGTAGCTTTTTCATTAACGGATTAAGCAGTGCCACAAAAACAAATGATGGCAGGAAAATGGCAATAGTTGAGATAATGGCTCCTGAAAGCCCATTGATTTGAAAGCCAATAAACGTTACCGATGAAAAAACGGGACCAGGCGTGAACTGACCTACTGCAATAGCATCCATCAATTGCCGTCTTGTGAGCAGACCTGTTGCTACCAATTCTGTATCTAAAAAAGCAAACAGCACATATCCGCTCCCATAAAGTATGGAGCCAATTTTAAGAAATGTCCAAAACAGTTTAGCATTTGTCGCTGTCCAAAAAGTTGTCTGTGTAACCTGAAGAAAGGTAAACGGAACAATACTTTGCAAAGTATTATTTTGTCTGTTCTGAACCGTGTGCAATCCAAACGCTAACAGACCTGCACCAAACATTAAATAAATTTCATTAACTCCAAACACCGCCGCTAATAAAACAGTAATACCAATAAGACCTAAATTTATGGATTTGACAGATTGTTTTGCCAATGGATAAATTGCAGCCAGAATAATGGCTATTATAGCAGGTTTGATACCATAGATAAAAGGTTGTACTTCGGGTAGCTGTCCGTAAAGGCTATACAAATACGCTAAAATTCCTGTTATTAAAACGGCAGGCAGAATAAAGCATAAACCGGCTGTCAATAAGCCTTTCCAACCACCTTTATCATAGCCAATATGAATAGCCATTTCCGTGCTGTTAGGTCCCGGAATAAGGTTGGTAGCACCTAGTAAATCCAAAAAGTGCTGTTCACTCATCCATTTTCGTTTAACCACCACTTCATCCCGCATCATGGCAATATGTGCTGCTGGACCTCCAAACCCTATAATCCCCAACTTACCGAAAACTTTTGCGATTTCTTTTACGTTTACATTCTCTTGCATTTTAATTATCTTAATTCGACTTCATCTATTTGATTTAAAGTGTCCGGATTGAATACTTTCATTGTTATTTTTTTTCCCTCCACATAAAACAGGCAAAGTGCATTTTCCACGCTAAAGGACTGGGTATGCTTACTCCATGGCAATACTTCCTGACCATAATAAGGAGCTCCTGCTGCACCATTATTGATTTGATAGATTGGTCTCGATACATTAAGTTTTTTATGCGGATAATTCTCGGGGTAAATAGGCATATCAGCCGTCAGTTTTAACCAGTTATAGTTATGTTCATCGCCTGTAAGCATCCCCACCACTTTCTTACTTTGATTAATCAAAATATCTAAATATTCATCTCTGCGTTCTATAATTCCTTTATCAACGGGCTTTCCTCCAATGTAGGGTCTTTTTTCGTTGTTACCGCTGTACCACATCACATCTTTACTGTGTCCTCCATTAGGAAATGCAGGAGTATGTTGTGTAAGAAAAATATGGTCAATATTCTTGTCTCTTTCCAATTTTGAGATCGTTTCACGAAGCCATTGAAGTTGGTTATCCATTAAATACCCATGCAACCCTCCGCTGGAAGCCGTTTGATTAGCAATGGAAGGTGCATACCAGTAATTGCTATTAAGGACAATCATCGCCACGTTTCCGTAGGTATAATAAAACACATTTTCCTTATAGGAAGGGAAGTCTATATTTTTAGGGTCAGGGTCATACTTGTTATCATCCTCGCTATCTGGACCATTTTCAGGATTTACAAATTCCTCTGCAAAAAGTGCTTCTGCTGATTGGGTCTCATAAGGAAAAGCATCAATAAATGCCTGTTGCTTGCCGTTTTCATCTTTAAAAATAAGACCTAATGCTTCATGATTACCCATACCTATATAAAAGGGCATGTAGTGCCAAAATGGTTCAATGGATTTTTTCCAGTTAGAATATTCCAGTCTCTGCTGTTCTTTACTGCTCAAATAGCCGTTAATCATATCACCGGTGAATTGCATAAAGCGCACGTCCTTCATGTGAGCAAGTGCAGCCATTTTTTTCATTATGTAGGCGTTGGCTCCAAGGATTTTCCGTTCACCTCCACCTGTAGCATGGCGGCTGTCGCTTGCATAACCAAATACGAACGCTTCTCTGCTGCCTTTAGATGGTGCAGTTTTAAGATGATACGATTGCGATTGTATCCCATATTTTACCTTATAGTTGTGCTTTGTATTTGGGGTAAGTCCTGCTATATTCCAGCGATGCAGCGTTGTTTCGTGCTCATCTTTATAAACTTTGCCATTGATTTCAATTTCGGCCTTTACGAGATGTGTGGTTTTGCACCAGATTACAGCAGAGTTATCAGTAAGCATATTTACAAAAGGTCCTTCATAAATTGCCGGTATGACTTCAAATGGTCCTTCACCTTTTAAAGCAATTATGCCATCAAACAAAAGCATACCCTGCTCATCAGCAATTCGGTAGCCAAGGTTCAGGTACCCATTTTTCTTCCAGTCTACAAAATCATACGGATACTTGAAATCCTCTTTTATATTGAGCTCTATTTTACCGTCTTCAATTTTGACGGTTTTTCGATATACGGGAAGGGGATGCGGAACTTTTCCGTAAGGGATTAAGCCATAGGTTACCGTTCCTTTTAAAGTCCCAAAATCCATCTGAACTCCATTTTCAGTACCTTTCAGTTTACCAAGAAGTTGTTCGGTCGTTAGCGGATTTTTAAATTCTTCTGCAAAGTATTTTTCATCCTTATCTTTAAAATATAACCTTCCATTAGTATCATAGCCCAGGTTACTGTAGGCCGCAGGAATTTTAGGAAGTTGCGCCATTGCTGTTGTAGCAAACACCAACGCAATAGCAGAAAATAGTATCTTATTCATATAAATTGTCTAAAATGATATGTTATATTTAAGTGATTGAATTTGTCCTATTTATTTAGGAGTATTCGTCAAACTATCTATCGACCAACGACCTCCACCTTTTATCAATAGAAAGATACTCCCTAAAAGCATCGCCCAGTCTGTACGACTTCCATGCATCATTTCCCAAAATCCTTTTTCTGCTAAAACTTCTGATTTGGTTGTTGCAATAGCAACGAACATAATAATGATAAGAGGAATGCTCGCCAATCTTGTCAGAAGTCCAATAAGAGTTAAAAAACCACAAATAATTTCAAAGCTGCCAACGAAACTGCCCAAAAAATCAGGATTAGGCAGACCTATTTTTGCAAAACGTCCAGCACCTAAGGTGTCTGCAAATAAAAACTTCTGTATTCCTTCCGAAAGAAATACGGCACCTACCATCAGTCGAATAAGTATGGTAGTTTTTGATTGGTCTGTCTTAGTTATTTTTTGAAACATGATGATTAAATAGTTTTATGAATTTTGGATTGAATGTTTTATATAGATGGGCTACCATCCCCGCAATAAGCATACTTAAAATAGCTGGAACTAAAATATCAGTTGGATAGTGTACGCCTAAATAAACCCTGCTCAAACTGACAAAAATTGCCCATGGGATAAGAATGATTGGGAGCCATTTTAGATTTTGTTTAGTTAATATGGTTAAATAAAATGCCAAAGCAAAGACATTGGAGGCATGAGAAGAAATAAAACCGAACTTGCCGCCTCGATAATTGTTTACTATATGCAGCTCTCCTTCCAATGCTGCATTATGACTTGGACGCAGCCTTTCAAATAGAGGTTTAAATATGCCGGAAGCCAGCTGATCACTCATTGTGATGAGCAAGGCGATTAGTAAGATCATCAGGATAGCATCCTTTTTATACTTCCAGACAAGCAAAATTATTAGTGCAACATAAAAAGGAAGCCAAGTGTATTTGCCGCTGGCAAACCACATTACTTCGTCCCAAAATTCATTATGGCTTCCATTTAGCCATAATAGAATATTTGTATCTATCTGTTTGATATCTTCAAGCATTATTTTCTGATGGGTGATTGTCTTTCTACAGGAGTTTTTACAGTAAAAAAAGGTACTTTTTCCATTGCATGACAGCTAACGCAACTATTGGTAAGCATTTGGAAGTTCTTATTAAAAACAACTGTATCTCTTTTTTTTAGAGCCTCATTCATTTGAGGGAGTGTAACGGTTAAAAAATGTTGTGCGGAAGCTGTCCGTTTTGGTCTTCTTTCCAATCCATTTTCTATCGCCTTTTGGATTTTTTCCAATTGATAATCAGCATACTCCCAGTTTTCGTCTTGTCCTGCCCAATATAATTCCTGATAACGATATCCGGTTTCAACCATTGCCATGTCAAATCCACGAAATTGATTTTCTATCGTTTCAAGTTTCTCCTGCTCGTTTCCTTTTATCCACTGTCCTTGAACAGCTTCGTGTTTTTGATTACAAGCTGAAAAAAAAGAAAGTATAAATAAAAATGTCAAATATTTCATAACCTGTATTTTACGCTATACAAATTTCGTACAATACAAATTATAATATACGGTATATTTGAAAATGAAAAGGTGTATTTTAGGTATTCCGTAAGGTTTGTGGCGTAAGGCCTGTGTGCCGTTTGAAATACTTTACAAAGTGGGAAGTGTCATTAAAATTCAAACTATAGGCAATTTCAGAAACACTACCTTCTGTATAAATCAATTGTCTTTTTGCCTCGCTGATGATATGCTCAGCAATTACTTCTGCTGCTGATTGGCTTAGTGTTTTACGACAAATAGCATTTAGATTTTGTGGTGTCGTATGGAGTTTTTCTGCATAGTGAGCAACATTGTTTCGAAGGTCGTTTGTTTGGTTGAGCAATTCGCTGAAAACTGTAATTACATCATCGGTTTTACTCGTTTTATTAGTCAAAGGTTTTGCTGAAATCAATATTTTAGCAAATAGTGCCTTCAATAATCCTTCGGTAACGGTAAAGTCTTTCTCTGTAGTGAGCAGTTGAAATATAGTATCTATACTTTCTGTTTCTTTCAGATAGATGCAACTTAATTCGCTGAGTTTGGATAAAAGACTTTTCAGCTCACTGTCCATCGATTGGTCGAGAAATCCCTTCTTTAAAAGCAGAACAAAGCCGTCAGGTGTATCTGTCATATCCCAATGATGTACCTGTTCTTTACGAACAAAAAATACGGTGGGTGGCTTAATTGAAAATGAAGTATGGTCGATGGTGTGGAAACCGCTTCCTTCTCTTAAATAAATAATTTCAAAATAGCTGTTGTGTTTGTGCGGTTCGGTCTTGCGAATTTCTTTCCTGAACGGTGCAGCTTTTAATAATGCTGCCGCTTCAATTTTGGTTTTTATGAAAATAGAATTTTTCAATTTGCTGGAACTTCAATATTGTCTTTATAAAATTAACTATAATACCTCTTTTTTAACCACAAACTTGCCCTAACCAAAAGTATCAGAACAGGAACCTCAACCAGTGGGCCGATAACGCCAACAAATGCCTGTGGCGAATGAATACCGAAAACCGCTATAGATACGGCGATTGCCAATTCAAAATTATTACCTGTAGCAGTAAAAGCGATTGATGCGTTCTTGTCGTAAGGAAGTTTCAACAATTTATTGATAAAGAAGCTCACGAAAAACATCAATACAAAATAGATAATTAAGGGTATGGCTACTTTTATCACATCCATTGGTAACTCTACTATTTTGTCGCCTTTCAAGCTAAACATCAATACGATAGTAAAGAGTAAAGCATACAAAGTAATAGGCGATATTTTGGGTATGAATGTTCTGTTATACCATTCAATTCCTTGGGTTTTGACTAAAAAATAACGACTTAAAAAACCTGTCAAAAACGGAATTCCTAAGTATATCAATACGCTTTCTGTTACGTCTTTCATAGATACACTTACGTTGAAATTGGCTAAACCTAATTTTGCTGGTAATACATTGATGAACAGCCAAACCAAAAAACTGTAACTCAATATCTGAAAGATACTATTTAAAGCAACCAACATAGCTGTATATTCTCTGTTGGCTTTTGCCAAATCACTCCATACAATAACCATGGCGATACACCTTGCTAAGCCTATCAGTATTAAGCCTGTCATATAATCGGGCTCGTTGCGTAAAAACAAAACAGCTAATCCGAACATTAATACTGTACCGATTACCCAATTCAACAATAAGGATATGCCGATTACTTTTTTATCCTTAAACGCTTTAGGTAGTAAGGAATAATCCACTTTTGCCAATGGTGGGTACATCATTAGTATTAATCCTATTGCTAAGGGAATATTGGTAGTACCTACTGACAAGCTGTTTGTAACATTGGAAATTGTGGGAAAGAAATAACCCAATCCTACACCTAATGCCATGGCAAGGAATATCCATAAGGTCAGGTAACGGTCAAGGAATTTTAGTTTTGGTTGCATAGGTTATCGGCTGATTTTTGAAAAGACATAAAACATTTCGCCTGCTATCTGTAAACTCCTTTCTGCATATACCATTAATTGCTCCGGTGTATTATCTGAAATTTTAGGATCTTCAAAAGTGATGGGAATTCTTTTTTCTGCTCCTGCTATAAAAGGGCAACCACCATCTGCCTGCGAACAGGTCATAATAGCTGCGAACGCTGAAACTGGATTAAAAGGGCTATCGTATTTTTTGGAAAAACCGATTATTGGTAAAGCATTTTCACTGTACTTTATAGCATATACAGGATTATGAGTGTCTGCAATTTTGAAGATATTAAAACCCTG
Organism: Sphingobacterium sp. UBA865; assembly: GCF_002295765.1. Lineage (NCBI taxonomy): Bacteria > Pseudomonadati > Bacteroidota > Sphingobacteriia > Sphingobacteriales > Sphingobacteriaceae > Sphingobacterium > Sphingobacterium sp. UBA865. The sequence goes on from NZ_DBGB01000031.1 coordinate 300,549, forward strand.
ATTAGTCAATGTTTCTGCCACTTTCGGAAATAGTGCTGTTTCTTCCGTTCCGCCGGAAAAGCAATGTACATTTGCAATATTGAAGTACGCACTGGCTACTTGTGCCCAAACCTGAGACAAATGGCTTCTGCGGGAATTATGGGTACAAATGAAGTTGATATTTATTTCCTGCTTATGAGCTGTTTTTTGCTGTACAAAATCGATCAGTGGCTGTAATATAGTTTTACGTTCTTCGCTAATGTTTTGCTTTTGTACTTGTTCGATTGTTTTTGATAATGCTGAATACATAATGGAGGATTTAATTTTTACGGAAACTACAGAACACGAAATTCTGATCGGTATCAAATGGTGTCTTGTGGTCAACGGTTATACAATTGATTTTCACAAAAGAGTTTTCAAATAATTTCGACAAGCTACTATCCGAATATTGCTTGATATCTATGCCACTACATTTTATGGGACCTTGTTCAGAAAAGGTTCCCATTACTAAAATGCCATCCGGGGCAATTGCTTTGGTCGTAGTCTGTATATAATTTTCTATTTCGTGGTTCTCCGTCAGGAAATGAAACGCTGCCCTGTCGTGCCAAAAGTCGTATTGCTGAGTGGGTACAAAATCTGAAATATCTGAAATAATCCAGTGTACCTTGTTGGCTTTACTGCCTAATCTTTCCTTTGCCCTTTGGATAGCGGCATTGGAAATATCCAATACGGTAATATCGACATAACCTAAATCAAGTAGGTAGTCAACCAAAAAGCTGTCTCCTCCGCCAATATCAATAATTTTTGCACTCTTCGGTAAGTTGAATTGATGAAAAAAATTTAATGAAGTTTCTGGATTGGGCTGATACCAACTCACTGTTTCTAAAGGTTTACTCTCGTAAATATTTTCCCAATGGGATTTTCGATTGAAATGTTCCATATTTATTTTATGATTAACAACATCCGCCACCTGGTGTGCAAGTATTGGTTTGATTTACGTTCAATTCTATTAAATTTTGCTTTTCTGACGGAATACCGCAAGCATCTTCTGCCAAACAAGCTGTAGTTTTGTTTTTCAGGACAAATGTTTTTCCGATGAACTCTAAATCATATTTTCCAATGGTATTGCTTTGGTATTCTACTTCAATTTCGGCATCTTCCATACCTAACTTTTTTTCCGAAAGCTTAATGATGTTTAAAAGTTTGGTGGGTTTTAAACGATGTTCAAAGTCATTGGCATTCCATAGTTGAAAGCTTACCACTTTTTCGGCACGAATTACGCCACCGCAGTCGATAAAATTTTTAGTTATTTGCCCGACTTCGGTAACGTGGAAATGTTCGGGTACAAAAGTTCCATTTTCTAATTGGAATTCAACATTTTCCAATGTCGGAAGGATTTCTTTGATTTCTGATAGTTTCATATTGTTGATATTATTTTAGTAAATGATATATTGCAATGTAGCGATATATGAAGGCTTTAAAAAAATGCCTTAACAGCATTTTTCAATGATTATATCATCCACAAAGAAAGTATTGAGTTCATTTTTAACTTGTTGCCAAACTGTCTCATTGATGCAGTAGCATACACTTGTCCCTTCAATATTTCCTTTAATGATGCCAATGTTCTTTAATTCTTTCAAATGCTGTGAAATGGTGGCCTGTGCCAATCCCAATTCTTCAACCAAATCATTACAGATACAGGCATTCTGCTTGATGATATATTGTAAAATGGCAATTCTTGCAGGATGCGCCAGTGCTTTCAAAGTAATAGCTAAATGATTTTGCTCTTCTGTAAATATTTCAGTCTTCGTGACACCCATTTGTTTTTTTATTTATATCGCAATATTACGATAATATATCAAAAACTGCAATAGCTTTATAAAAAATATTGTTGAAATGCATTGATAAGACAAGAAGGTCTCTCTGTAGAGATAGTTTGGTAACTCGTCTTATTGAAAAATAGGGTTACATTATTTCTTTAAATTTGATAATAAACCTTAATTATCTTATCATTTTCTATTACAAATTGGATCTGTTCATATTTTTGAAATGGTCGATCTTCTGAGTTTAATGATTTGGGGAAATACTTAACACCAATAGTTACGTTTGGTAAGTTGAAATTCCAGGATGATCGAATTTTAAAATCCTTGCCACACAATTGTTGTTCGGATGATTTCAAATATTCTCTGAATTTCGAAAGACCTTCGGTTTCAAATATAGTTTTCCAGTTTTTGCGTTCTTCAAAAGTGATATTCTCGTCAAGATTTTTCAGGATACTACTTTCGTCGGAACTGTTGCAAGCCTTTATAAAATCCGTGATGATTTTTCGCGGTATCTTTTGAATTTCTCTGATTTTTTTCTTTTCATTTTCAAGGTAAAAAGCAAAATCATTATCTACCAACTTACGCATCTTATCGCATCCAAAATGAAATGCCTCTATCTTAGATTTATAAAGTCGATCTTTGAAAAAATCAGTATCATCATTCACATTATTTTTAAACTCATTCAGTAATAGGAAGCCTTTTTCATTCGTTGCTTCATTAATACCATCTATAATGTTTACTTGATAAAACTGTTCTTTGTCTCCAAATAAAACTTTTACCTTGGGGTTAAAATTCGGAGTTTTCTGAACCGATTTTTTTATCAGATATTTTGTCTCATCTAAAGGATTTTCAATTCTTCTTCCCCAGCCATCAGTAGATAGTTCAGATTGATATCTTGAAATTTGTAACCTTATTTCCTTCCTGCCTTTCTCAAGGTCAGTGGTAAATTCATACTCTGGAAAACTGTTTAATATTAAAGTATCCAACTCCCATTCCTCATAATCACTTGTAGTTTTTATTTGAAAACCTTCTTCAAATTCCAAGACATAAACAGGAAATCTAAAATTATTCTCGATAATTTTTTGTTGTATTAAATCAATATCTGTTTTTCGATTGACTATTATGCTGATTTCGGTTTCTATCATTGATATATTGGTATTATTTAGGAGTTCCAAATTTAATCAATTTAGACTGCTCTCCAGATATAACCTGCGGCGTTCTTTTGCTTCTCCTATGTTTGTATATTATAATCTAAGTGAGGAAGAGCGAGAGCAGATTTTGCTTTAAATAGCCTTATGGTATATTCAAGAAAAGAGACTGCCTCCTCTTCTTTAACCTTTTAGAATCTGAACAGAATGTAAGGAATTTGCTCATTATTATGAGTCTTATAGCCAGTATATCCAGTCAGGAGAAAAGATGAAGAAAGGTTGTCACTTACCTAAACCAGATAAGATGAAGGTATTATTAAAGCAGACAGTAGGAATTGATGTTGCACAAAATGAATTAGTTGTATCGCTTGGTAGGATGGATGAACAGATCAGCATAGAAGTCTATGCCTACAAAGTATTTCCCAATACTAAAAAAGGGTTTTCAAGTCTTGTATCGTGGGTAAATAAACAGACATCAACTACAACAGAAGTACGGTACGTAATGGAAGCAACAGGAGTTTACCATGAATCTTTAGCCTACTATCTTTGCAGTATTCAAAAACAAGTCAGCATCGTTTTGCCAAACAAGATCAGTAATTATGCAAAAACACTTGACATAAAAACCATTACTGACAAGAGCGCTTCACAAGCGATTACTAGATTTGGTTTGGAAAGGCAATTGGAGGTGTGGCAACCTCCTTTAAAAATATTTAATGATTTGAGACAACTTTGTCGGGAACGTGAGCAACTCGTACATGAGCGTACAATGTTGAAAAATCAACTGCACGCAGAACGTACTTCTGCAACTTCAAGTGAAAGCTCAGTTAAACGAACTAAAAAAAGAATAGCTCTTATTGATTTGCAGGAAAAGCAGATAAGAGAAGAAATTGCTATCCTTATCAAAGGAGATCAAACTCTAGTAGAAAAGATGAAAATAGTATCTTCAATTCCGGGAATTGGAAATCTGACTGCTGTAACAATTATCGCCGAAACCAACGGATTCGAGTTAATAAAGAATAAAAGACAGTTGGTTAGTTATGCAGGATTAGATGTAAGAGAAAAGACATCTGGAACTTCAGTGAAATCCAAACCCCGAATATCCAAGCGGGGTAATCGGAATTTAAGGAAAGTAATGCACTTTCCTGCACTGGCTGCAATAAGAACCGATGAAAGGTTTAGAGATATTTTCTTAAGAATAGTTTCAAGGCATGGTATTAAAATGAAAGCTATAGTTGCCATCCAAAGAAAACTGCTAGAATTGACTTTTATCTTATGGAAAAATAATTCTTATTATAATTCAGAGCACGAGTATCAAGTTATTCCGTTTCAGGAAGTATCATTATAAAAAAGGGGAAGCTTAATTCTCCACCGATAATTTGTTTAAGAGGGTAGCTTTAGCTTATAACCTCCACAATATTTTTGCGTTTATTCAAATCTAGTATTTAACTCAGTTTAAAAGTAAAAGGCTTAAATTCATAAAAAAACATCGAAAACTATAGAAAAAAATCTGATAGCTTTCGATGTAGACTTAATTATACCAATGTTACTTATTAGTCATTACTTTGTAGGTAGGATCTTCTATAATATTCACATCTATAACTGTTTCAGCATTTTTCAGTAACTGTCTGCAATCTTGGCTTAAATGACGTAAATGTAATTTTTTACCTTCCTTGTGATACTTTTCCGTAATTTTATTCAAGGCTTCAATTGCGGACATATCTACAACTTTGCTTTCCTTGAAATCTATTATCACCTCATCGGGATCGTTTACAACATCAAATTTTTCTGTAAATGCCATAGCAGAGCCAAAGAACAGCGGGCCAAAAATTTCGTAATGCTTTACACCATCTTCATCTACATACTTTCTTGCACGTATTCGTTTGGCACTTTCCCAGGCAAATACAAGAGCTGAAATAACTACACCTATCAAAACTGCTAAAGCTAAGTTGTGTAATAGTACAGTTATAACTGCTACCAGCATACCAATAAAAATGTCGTGTCGAGGCATTTTATTAATAATTCGAAAGCTGACCCACTCAAATGTGCCTATAGCTACCATCATCATTACCCCGACTAATGCCGCCATTGGAATTTGTTCGATTACAGGACCTGCAACCAGAATAATCAATAAAATTGCTATAGCTGCAACTATTGCAGAAAGTCTAGCTCTTCCTCCAGCTCCGACATTCACTAAAGTCTGGGCAACCATTGCACATCCACCCATTCCTCCGAAGAAACCGTTGGTGATATTGGCTATACCTTGTGCGGCAGCCTCACGGTTAGATTGTCCTTTTGTGCTGGTTATTTCATCAACCATATTAAGCGTTAACAGACTTTCAATCAATCCAACTCCTGCCATTACCAAGGCATAAGGGAAAATAATTTTCAATGTTTCCAGACTAAAAGGAATAGCAGGGATATGAAATGAAGGTAAAGAACCTCCTACAGAGGCGATATCAATTACTTTTTTAGTATCGATGCCGAAAAAATATACAATACCAAAGACAACTATTATTGCTACTAAAGATGCAGGAACCGCCTTTGTAAATTTTGGCAATATAAATACGATGGCTATAGTTAGTAATGTCAATCCAGCCATTAGATAAAGCGCCGGTCCCTGCATCCAACCTTCTATCCCGTTTTCTACAACTTTAAATTGAGCTACCTGTGCCATGAAAATGATTACTGCAAGACCGTTTAAAAAACCGTACATTACCGGTTGTGGGATCAAGCGGACAAATTTGCCCAGCTTAAAAATTCCTACTGAAAATTGCAGTACCCCTGCTAATATAACCGCAGCAAAAAGATATTCCACACCATGTGATGCAGCCAGTGCAATAAGTACGACTACCGTTGCTCCAGCACCTCCGGAAACCATTCCGGGTCTGCCTCCTAAGATTGCAGTAACAATACCCATTAAAAAAGCTGCATAAAGCCCTGTCAAAGGCGAAAGCCCTGCCAAAATAGCAAAGGATAAAGACTCAGGTATCATGGTCATAGCCACTGCAAGACCCGCAAGAATTTCATTTTTGTAATTAATTTTCTGTTTGAAATCAAACAAATTGATAATTTTCTGCATAAAGATTTATGTTTAAAGATGTAAAAATGTAAATAGAAAAGTATGTACACGAAAGCAAAACCTTCGGGTACGACAGAGAAGCCAATAAATTAAGATTGGGAAATATAACAGTTAGCCTAAGATCAAGGCGGAGTAACTTGGGATGATATTTGTACTGTTCTTTTCATTAAGTGGTGCAAAAGTACAATTTATAGTTATTGTACACAATTTAACACGAAATAAAACTAAAAAAAATTGTTTTACAACACAGAATCTTTTCTTTGGTCGCCAATATGGCAAGAAAAGAAGTTCTCTAAAACAACGAAAGGGATAATGAATATCCCTGAAATAATGTCGCAACCTGTTTGGTAAAATGTGCCGGAATGGATGGTGGGTAGGTAGCCCATTTTGCCAAAGATATTGCACCGATTTATGCAAAAAGACTGTCCCGACCATCGGGAGGTAGTGTCTTTTTGCCGCCCGATTTTCCAATCAGGCGACTTTTATAGGGTGGGTGCGGAAATCTTTCAGGTTGTGAAAAAATCCCCTGTATGGTGTCAAGCCATTTTTAAACATACCCCATAACAGTGAACAACCCATCTGAACCAATGATGAATTGATATACAAGTCCTGCTTTTCCAACGCTTCGGCAAGGGAACAGCTCGGTGTATCGTCTTCCAGTTCGGATTGTTTAAGCAGTTCGCCAAATTCATCCGTAACCATTGGCAGGCTTGCCACCGTTTCATATTTCTCTGAATTGGGTTGCCGAATTTTTCCTATGGTAGATAGTAAAACTTGTCCTGTATGTTGACTGTTGCCGAAGTCCAACCAATAACGTGGGCGGTTGGAATAGGGTCTTCCATTGCTCAATTCACTTAATATTTCCGCAATTTCAAATCTTGCTTTTACGCTATCCACACAGGAGATATAAATACTTGCTCCTGCATTTTCGGGGAAACTGTCGCTATTGTCTTTTTCAAATTTCCTTGCTTCCGCTTTCCAGTTCGTACCTGAGAAGCGATTTATACGGTTAATGATAGCAACAGATTTGTACAAACCGACCTCACTTTCTGCAAAACGCTGTCTTCCTAAATTGGCTTGGGTAATTACATCATCATCCCAAAGACGAATAAACAACCCTGCGTGTCCTAACTCGTTTAGGCTGTGGTTCATTTCAAGCAAGGCAGTCATTACTTTTGAGCCTGTACCACCTGCACCGATTAAGTTTACCATTATCGGGTTGGTAGGATTTATCAAATCGCTGTCCGTAAAATGGACTTTTAAAATTTCTTTGCTCATTACAATATTGTTTTTATGGTCTTGTTCGTCTTTTTCAATACATCTTTAGGAAAGGCTTTGTCTGTGCCGATGAGGTCTTTCCAAAGGCTTACACAATTTCCTTTTATGGGGTTGTGTTCGTTTACCAAGTGACTGAAATAGCTGTTAAAAAAGTAGCTTTCCCACGCTTGCATAAATTCTTCAACCGAAGCGGAATTTTTGATATTGACACCTACAGTTCCCATACATACGTGTCCGTCCTCGTAAACATTGAAAAATGGTGCGTGAAATAATACGGTATTCTCGGTAGGTCTGCTGTCTTTTTCAAGTGCAAAAACAATAAGGCTCTGCTTACTTGCATACCAAAGCATCGCAGGTACTTTCGCCGTACCGTTTGGTATTTCAAGACTTTCAGTAAAGAACATTTTTACTTTTCGTGGCTTGGTGTACCAAAGTACCGTACCGTTTTCACTCGGATTAATGTGCAGGACGTTGGTAGGCAGAATGCCGTTAGATTTTAAAAATGCCTTGCTCTTTTCCTTTTTGGTATTGAGTGCTTTTGCCAATACTTTGGCTTCTCTTTCGGTCAAAGGATGGGCGTTGATAGGATTACCGTTCATGTCCATATCAAAATGTTCTACATAGGTGTATTTATTATTCCCTTTGGTTTGGTAAAAAACCAAAGCCGATAAAGGGTGGTAAAGCGTTCCGAAGTCTTGTGTTATATCTTTCATGTTAGAGTATCTAAAAGTTATTCAGTAGGTATATCAATTCCTCAATTAAGGCAAAAACACGGTTTTCAAATTCAAGGGTATTGACAGTAATATCACTACCATCAAACCTTTTCACAATTGTAGGTTCTTCCATTTGTCCGTATTCCTGCAACTCGGTGTTCACGCTCTCAAAAAGTGTTTGAAACAAAATGCCTTTAGCATCGGCACAAAAGGAAACATACTTTTCCATCCCTATACTATTTTCCATATCTTCTTCGCTTGCTTCTCCGCTTGGCAGGGCATTACGGTTTATGTTGGCATTCGGAAATTGTTCATACAAGGCAAAGGCTTCACTTGCCAGTTTGTAGCAATCTTGGTCAAAGCTGTCTTTGATTTTAAAGGGGTTTAAACGGACTGCAAATCGGCTCAAATTGTGCTTGTTGTAAATTTTCTGCTCCATACGTTCGCCTATCTGTTCTGATTGCCTAATCTCGCTTAAATATGTTGTCGTGTCCTCATTTTCGTCATCACTTACAATCCACTCTGTTACCATTTCATACATCCAATACAGGTAGCTGTTTTCCTGCCGATAATAGGGAACATCTGCAATGTGGTACAGGTAGGCACACACCGACTGCAATAACTGTACTGCTTGCTTACGGTTGGGGTTCTTGGATAGTCGGTACAACGGCACTACAGGAATGTAATACAGGGTCGCACCTGTACTGTACCGTTCCTCGCTAACGAAATAAGTTTTCTTACTATCCTGTATCAAACGTATTTCTTCCCAATCACGAAACTTTTTCCTTAACTGTTCTTCTGTATCATCCAAAGCCAAAGCGATATTGTAGGGATACCCGTATTGCCTGGACTGCATAGGTTGTATGCCGTAATGTCCTGCAAGTTTGGAAAGGGACTGGTAAAAATCCCTCTCCGTTTTTTCAGATTTCTTACAAGCTTGTGCCGTTTCCGCTTCTTGCAGTTTCGGAAAGAATGAACATCTTAGAAAACCATTGGTAGCATGGCTATCGGTACGGCTTTCAATTTGTCTTTCCGTATCTCGTTTGCGTCCTTTGGTCTTTGCATCCAGTCTGCGAACTCGCCCAACTGTTTGTGCAAAGTCCGCTGTTTGGATTGCTGTGGGGTTTTGATAGTACCCGATATGATGTTGCGTTGCATGGTTCATCGTTTTTGCTTTTTGGTTTAACCTTTGGTTCCCATTACACTCTCAAATCGGTACTGTACTGTATCGTCACGGATAACAGGGGCAGATACTTTTGCGGTGGTCAGTATCGGATAAGAAATTGCATAGAAATTCATCACGGCTTCCACGCTCCATTTGGGTTCTGGGTCGGTCAGTTTAATTTGCTGTCCTTTATCGTTGAGTATAAATACCCTTTCTAATTGAGTTGCTAATAACATAATGTTCGTTTTAAGTGTTAAACAATTGGTTTACTCTGCTCCGAAAAGGCTCGGTGTTGAAAACTTCTCCGATAATTCCGTTTTGCGTTTACGGATTTCGTCCGCTTTTTCGGGGAACTCCGTTATATCGGGTACTTTCATCCACGCATCACGGAATTTGCCTTCTTTCTCCAGTTCGTCAGCCTTTGCCATACCGTCTTTATACTTCTTGTCTTTGGTTTCCTTATCTTTTTTCTCTTTCTCTGTTTTTTCTTTCTCCATTGCTGATTGTTTTTTAGCTTCTTCCATTTGTTTAAGGAACTTTTCCATATCTACCATTAAACCCGATACCTTTTGTACAGGTGTTTTTATCTGCTCAAAAAATCCCTCGTCAAACTCCTGCGGTGTGGCATTAAATGTCAATGGTGGAATGAGATTTTTAGCGTTATCTCCGCATTGCTCGTTGTTGAGCATTACCGATACAATTAGGTTGCTTTCTGCTCCTTTGGCTATGTTTAGTTGTAAAACTCCTGTAAAGTCCAACTGTGCTATCTGATTGAAAAAATTTGCGTTCATAGTTCTGAAATTTTAATTGTTCTTGTTTTTTCCTTTGCTTTTTCTAGTTTCTCGTGCATATCTGCCCAATAGGCTTTTTGTCGTTTGTCAAACTCGGAGAAACTTTTATCCTCGTGGCGGTACTCTTTGTATTGCCTTGCTATTTCAATAGCTTCTTTGAGGTTCGTTATCTCAATAAGACAACCGTTCAAGTCTGTTATTTTCATAGCAATGATAGTTTTCGTTCTAAAAGTGTTTCTAGTATCTCACAATCGCTATCGAATGTTTCCCCCTCGAAATGGTACGTATCTGTTTCTTCATTGAAATTGTATTGCTCAAAATCCTCGTCTTCCAAATAAATATCTGTGAGTATCTTGTCATAAAATGTTGCTCTGCCATATACTAGATTGCCTATTTCTTCATAGTCGTGTGTGAAATTCACATCGTAATGTTCCGCTATCTTTTGAATAATTTCTATATTAGGCGACCACTTTGTTTCATACTGAAATTGTCCTTCATCGCCCTCGTTCCAATAGATATTGAAGAAATAACCGCCATTGTCTTTAGAAATAAATTCGGGTAATTGTCCTTCTTCTGTTTCTTCTTCCTTTTTCTTCATTAATTGAAAAAGTTCCTGTATTGCTGTGATTGTTTCGGGTTTCCCCTCGAATACAACCGTATTACTGCACCAATTTGCCATAATGAATATTTTTAGTAGGCTACCACCGACTAAAGCGGTAGCCTGTTGTTATTCAATTAAGATTAAAGATTTCTGCTCCGTCTAATGCAAAGCCATTACACAATTCAAATGCTTTCTGTGACTTGAGTTGAGCAGTTCCACCCAGTACAATACTCTGTAACTTGGCTTCATCATCTTTGTACTTTCTTACGTTCTGATAGTAGCCAGTAACCGCATTATACGCTCCGAACAATGTACCTTTGGTAGTGTCCATTTGTTGGGTGTCGCTTATCATTGCGTATGCAAAGGCATCCTCTACGGTGTTTTTGAACACGGTGGAAATTTCATCTTCTGCACCTTTTTTGATTAGGTCAAGCGTTTCCTTATTCGGGCAAAGTGCCAATTGGATTAGCTTTTTAACTTCACGGTCTGTTACCTTTACTTTTGCCCATTCGTTGAAAATCCCCTCTAATTGGTCGCTCAATGTGTTGGCAAGTCCCATAATCTTGTGAGCGTTCTCGATACGTTGTTTTGCTCCCGAAGTGTGCTTGATACGAACAACATTGGTCATATTGCGTAATGAAGCGTTTAAGGTGTTTTGGCAAACAATACGGATTGGTGTAAATGCGGCTGTGATACTTCCGCTACCATCGTGCGAAGTGGTTAAGAAAATGTACTTTTCCGTAACATCATCGCCATTACCCACACGAATATAGTCGGGCAGTTTGGCTGTGATGAAAATGCGTTCTCCGTTGCCTAATGCTCCTGCGGTTTCGTACAGAATGCCCTCGCCACCGCCTACAATGGCATCAAAGAAATTAAAGGCTTCACGGTTTTGTACAATGTGGTAATCCTTGCCGACTACTCCCAATACTGCATTATTATCGGTGCGTATGTTGGCGAAATAGTTAGGTACTTCTAATTCAGTACTGCCTATCTCTATTCCATTGGTAGTTTCGATAATCCCCGAACCTTTTGTAAGCAGTGGGGATTTTACTACCTCATAATCTAACCCTGCATGTTTGATAGCTTCCTCGCTTGTTGGGTATTGCTCCACGATTTGCCCTAAACCGTGCCACGCTTTTTGTTGTACGCTAAAGAATGAATAACGTCCTGTTCTCTCGTTGAAATTGATATTATGTGCCATGATAAATGATTTTAAATGTTTGAAATATTTGTTGTTAAAATGGGAGGTCTTCCTCAGCCTTGTTGTTGCTCGTTTCTGTGGTAGTTTGTGCGGTTTCTGATTTCTTGCCCCCTCCGTGCAGTTTGATGTTTGACGTATGGAAATTCAGACCTGCGTGTGCTTCTCCATCATTGCCAGTCCACGCCCTTGCACTTACCCTGCCTGTCAGCTCTACCAATGTGCCTTTGGTGAGTATCTTCGCTACGTTGGGGCTTATCCAGTATGAGCAGTCGAAGTAGGTTGTTTGCTCTATGCGTTCGCCCTGTTTGTTACGGTAGCTGTCGTTGGTCGCTATCGAAAAGTTTACTACTTGTTTGTCCTGTGACGTTGTGCGTACTTCCGCATCTCTTGTCAGTCTTCCTGTGATGTTCATATTCTTTAATTTTTAGTTATTATTTTTTAGATTTATTCGGCAATGAGAGGAGGTGCTGTTTCGTTTCATTACCATTTCCAATGTTTTTAATCTTTCTGTCTGACATTTTTTTATTCGTTTAAAGAGCCGGAGTATGCTATGTTTCGTTTCACGAGCATAAAAGGTTCGTGTTTAGCAGCTCCAAGGTTTTGGAAAAAAATACTACCCAAAGGGTGGAGATTATTTTCCAAACTTGCCTGACCTTTGTGATGCGTTAAGAACACGGAAATACCTTTGCTCTTGAAATGGGACAAAAAAGCATACGGGTCTTTGGATAAAATGAATGTGGAAGCCAAGAAGATGGCATTGAGAAATGGTTTACAGTGAATTGAAATAACACTTCCAATTCGCTGAATTTTTAAAACACTTTTTCAAAGCTGTGTGGCTATTAGAGCCACACTTACGGAGGATTAAAAAATTATTTTGTATGGGAGAAGATGTTGGCAATATTTTTTAATCTTCTGTTCCAGGAGTAGCCGAAAAGCTCTTTTACAGTAGGGGAATAGGAAAGTAAATGTGCTTTGGCTACAAAAAGTATGGGCATAAAAAAAGCAGAACCGATAAGTTCTGCTCGTTATTGATAGAAGTTAATTATAAGACTGTCAAAAATGCGTCTTCAATCTCCTTAAATTTAGGAGCCACCAAATCCATATCCTTGCTGATTTTTTGACTTGTAATCTTGGCGTAAATCTGTGTGGTAGAAATATTTTTATGTCCCATCATTTTGCTAAGGCTTTCAAGTGGAACACCTTCGGTCAGGAACATAGTAGCAAAGGTGTGGCGTGCAGTATGAAAGGTTACTTTCTGTTCTGTAACAATTTCTGCTTCTTCTATCATTTTCTTTACATGGCTATTGCAGGTAGCATTGGAAGGAACCGGAAAAACATAATCGCTACGTGTAAGTCCCCTGTATTTTTCAATTATACGTTTCGGAATTTCCAAAAGGCGGACGTTTGAAGCAACATCTGATTTTTTTCTTCTGCTGATGATCCATTGGTGCCCATCAAAAAAGGACTGTATATTGCTCCATTTCAGCTTTTGAATATCAATATAAGAAAGCCCTGTAAAGCAACTGAAAATGAAAATATCTTTTACAAATTCATATTTGTCCTTCGACGGTTTTAGAAGCATTAGCTTTTCTACATTCTCCTTTAAAAGATAACTGCGATCAGTTTCTTCCATACTGATTTCGTAATCTTCAAAAGGGTTTTGGCGTATAAGGCCTTTTTTAATCGCAAGATCAGCCAAAGCAATAACCGGCATGGTATAAACCCAAACCGTATTATGTGTACATTCTTTATCTATTCGTAGAAAGAAATCGAACTCCCGGATAAAGTCTGAGGTAAGTTCCCGAAATGCCAAATCTTCCCTGTGATAGCGTTCCTTGATAAATTCATTAAGATGGTTGTATACAGTCTTGTATTTATTGTAAGTATTCTGAGAACGTTTGCCCTTGCTTACCATTCTTTCAAATTCCTCATTCTGGTCTTTGAATACTTTAAGAATGGCATCATCCATTACACCAACCCCTAAAAATGACAGCTTTACTTTTTGTGCAGTTGCAAAGCCTTCATCCTTGAGCATATCATCGTAAATCTTGTTGATACGCACCCGAATATTGTCCAATTTGAGATTGGTACTCAGGGCCTGGGCACTTTTACCTAAAACTCTTCCGTGCTTTAAATCCCAATTATTGGGGTTGATGTCCAGTTTGGTGCTAAAGGATTTTGGTATTCCGTCAATAGTGATACGTCCCATAACAGGCACGTTTCCGTTCTTCTTAGGTTCATTCTTCTTCAGGTAGAAAAGCAGTTTGAACGTAGATCTTTTCTCTTGTTCCATAACTCAATTGTTTAACGTTTAAAATTAAATTTTATTGAGTTACAAGGGGATATGAAAATAAGTGCAAATGACTGAAATATAACGCATTATATCGTTATCGATTAGATTATAGTCAGTAACGATTTAGTAACCTAACCTTGTCATTTTAAGCTCAAAACCTGTCGGACACCTACTTCCAAATTTTCCCTCACGTTTTATAAACTACTGTATATGAATGGTCTTAACCATTTTGCTTATTTTTGCTTTCTTCTAATATTTTTTTCTTAAAAATCTTCTTTTCTACAATCTAATTTACCTTCCTTTTCAAGGTCATTTAAGGTGGTTCCCTTCCATGTTTTTACCCGCTGTATATAGGCAGCCCTTCCAATCATGTGTGCTGCAACCGGAGCCGTTAGGATCAGAAAAAATCCAATAGCTATAGCCTTGGTCGTTACGGATACATCCGGGAATGTCATTGCCGCACAGATAAGTAAAAGTCCCACACCCAGCGTTGCCGCCTTTACCGTAACCGAAAGACGCAAATAAAAATCGGGCATCCGCAAGATGCCAATAGACGCAAATAGTATGGCCAAGGCCCCGATGGTACTGAGAATGGCTAAAGTAATATCAATCATCTTTGCTTTGTTTTTCTAAATAAAATGAAAATGCGATCGTACCAAGAAATGCGATAAGCGCCAAGATCATGGCAATGTCTAAAAACACTTCCTGCGAAGTTCGTATACTATAAACGGTAATAATGCCAATTCCGATGGTGATAATGAGATCTAGGGCAATAACACGATCAAATATCTGGGGTCCTTTATACAGACGAATAAAAGCCAGTATGACTGAGATAGTCAAGATCGGAAGGATCACATAATCAAAATAGCTATTTAAAGTCATCTTAAGAGTTCTAAAAGTCTTCGTTCAACATTATTTTTAAGGGTAGAAACAAACTGTTCCTTGCTTTTCATGTACATGACGTGAATAAAGAGCGTTTTTTTATCTTCACTTACGTCGAGGATGAGTGTGCCGGGTGTCAACGAGATAAAGGTTGAAAGCAGGTTAATTTCCAAATCGGTTTTTGCATCCATGGGATACTTGACAATCGCAGGTTTGATAAAAAACTTGGGGGTTATCACGTCGTAGGCAACCTGCACATTGGCAACAATCATTTCCCACAGGAAAAAAAGAATAAAACTCAATGTTTTGGGGACCCGATAAAAGTAGCGTTGGTCCACCTCATTCCTGTTCATAAGCCAGAGGATACCGAATCCCAACATAAAGCCGAAAAGGAAGTTGGTGTAATACATCGATCCCGTCAATGCGACCCAGATAAAGGATAGCATGAGGTTCATTAAAAACTGTTTGATCATATCATTTCTGCCCTCCTAATACAGCGTTTATGTAAGGTGATGTGTCCAATAATTGTGTAGCGATCTGATCCGCGACATGGATAATCGCTTCGGCGTTGAGTCCGATATACAGGGATGCAGATGCCAAAATAACAACAGGGAGTATGAGCATTGTTCTTTTATAGCCGATCATACCCGCAAATTTGTCCTCAATGATTTCCGGATCAGGTGCATCTTTCCAGAATACCTGCGCCCACATTTTGGCGATGACAAACAAGGTGATAAAGCTGCCAATAATCAGGGCTCCCGCGAAAGCATACTTCTCTAAGTGGAAGGCATCTTTGAATAGATAGATTTTAGGCCAGAATCCCGAGAGAGGCGGGATGCCCACCAGTGAAAAAAGAACAATGGCAAAAAGTAATGAAATCTTTGGGTATTGGGCATAAAGTCCGCCCAGTTTAGTCATATCCATGGTGCCGCGGAGTTGCCGTATAACACCGGCTATGAGGAATAAATTCGTTTTGACCATGATATCATGGATCAGATAGAATACTGCCCCCAATAAAGCCCATTTGCTATATAAGCCCAGTCCGCCAATCATAAAACCAATATGACAAACGATCAAATAGGAAAACAACCTCCGGATATTGGTTTTGATCAATGCACCAAAAGCGCCCGTCAGAATTGTCAATATGGCTAGTACGATAAGGAGTTCCTTGGTAAAATGATTGGGAATAAATAGTAAGGAAAATACCCGGAACAAGGCGTAAATCCCAACCTTGGTCAATAAGCCCCCAAATGTCGCTGCTACGGCCGAAGGTGGCGTATGGTAAGAGGACGGTAACCAGAAATAGAGTGGAAATACAGCGGATTTAATCCCAAAACCGATCAGGAAAAATGTTGCTGTAATTTCTACTAAAGCCTGATTTTGTATTTTAGGAATACGGAGGGCCAGGTCGGCCATGTTTAACGAGCCTGAAATGCCATAAAGTATACCTATTCCTGTTAAGAAAAATGTGGAAGCCAGGATATTCATGGCCATATATTTTACGGCACCTTCCAATTGGGATTTTCTGCCCCCCAAAGTCATCAGCACAAAAGAGGAAATAATAATAACTTCAAACCATACATACAGATTGAAGATGTCACCGGTTAGAAAAGCCCCATTGAGCCCCATCATCAAAAAGTGAAAGATCGGGAAATAACCATAGAGTATGCGCTGGCGCCCCACACCGACACAGGAAAAGATAGAGACCGCCAGACCTGCGATAGAAGTGAGGAGAACAAGGGTACTGCTGAATAGATCGGCAACAAAAACGATCCCAAAAGGAGCTTTCCAATTGGCTGCATTCATGGTCAAAATACCGCCATCATAAACTTTGAAGAACAGTTTAAAGGCAAGAATGAGTGCGAGCAAGCTTCCGCCAACGCTCAGAAAACGTTGTGCAGTGGATTTGCGCCACAACATCAGTTGGACAATAGCAATAAATAAATGCACGATAATCGTGGCAATAATGTGGTTGTCTATCATATATCTTCTTCCTCAGGCGTGTTCAAATCATCCAGATCATCTGTACCCAGCAATGCATATACACGCTTGAGTAAAACGATGGCAAAGGAGGTTAGGCCAAAGCTGATCACGATGGCCGTTAAAATAAGTGCTTGCGGAATCGGGTCCGCATAAATATCTGTGAATACCTTCAGATCGGGTCCAATGATAGGTGGTTTACCTTTAATAATGTTTCCCAATAAGAAGATCAATATATTGGTACCATTGCCCAGTAACATAATCCCCAACAACAATTTCACCATGCTTCGACGCAAGATGAGGTATATTCCGGCAGCATAAAGGATGCCGATCAATAACACGAGTATCAGTTCCATTATTCTTCTTCAGTAGTTAAAGCAATTGTAAATAAAATCGTCAGGACGACACCTATGACAACAAAGTATACACCAAGGTCAAAAAATAAGGCGGTTCCTATCATCCCGATAACGGGGATTTTCTCTTCCAGCCAAAGCCCGGTCATGACGGGGTAGCCAAAAAATGCCGGTAAGAACATGCTTATGGCCGAAATCCCCAATCCTATGGGGATAAGTGACAAAGGTTTGTACTGAATCAGTTTCATGGTATTTTGAGGGCCAAAGGCAAAACTATGCAGCACAAAGGCAATCGAAGCAACCAAGCCGCCAACGAAACCTCCGCCGGGGTAATAATGCCCCCTGAGTAGAAGGAACACCGAGAAAAGTAAGAGTATCGGTAATAAATACCGCGTAGCGGTCTGTAATATTGTACTGTTCATTTGTTACTATTTAGCAAGGAGTTATTAGCTCATTTGTGCATAACCTTTATCTATCATTATTCTTTATCAGAGGATTTTAAACGTAATTTTAATAAGCTATATACCCCTAATGCAGCAATACTCAATACGACGATTTCAAACATGGTGTCAAAACCTCTGAAATCGACAAGCAATACATTGACGACATTTTTTCCTTTAGCAAGCACATAAGCATAATCGCCATAGAAATCACTGATATTAGTTGTTGTTGGTTCATGGAGTACACGGAGTGCGACCATGGATAGCAAAATTCCAAAAACGATAGCGACCACGGCGTCGCGAATGATAGTGCGTCGGTTGGCCAAATTCAGAAAAGAAGGGAGCTTAAAGAGTACCAATACGAAGAGTACCACCGTGAGTGTATCAATGGTGAATTGCGTCATCGCTAGATCTGGGGCACTGTAAAACACGAAAATAAGACATATGGCATAGCCTACAACACTGGTGGCTACTACGGCTGTTAAACGGGATGAGGTGCGGATGGTGAGTACAATGGCGCCGATCAAAATGCAGACTGTGGTGACTTCGTAGAAACTCACTGGAGATAAGGTTTCCCATTTGATATGGAGTGGCCCGCCCAGGTATAACTGGTAGGCGATCAATAATTCGGCAAATAAGATAATTTTCAACAGATACGAACGCAAATAGCCGTTGTGCATTTTGTTGGTGAAGAAAGTAGAGAACAAAACAATTTCCTGCGCACATAATTGGATGATATATTCAGGAGAAATCTTATTGAAATTTGCAATCCAAGCCAATTTTTTCTCGCTGGGCCTGTTTGTGAAATAAAGCAACGTACCAGCGGCAATTGTAATAGCGCTTAGTAGCAGGATTAAATTAAAGCCATGCCAGATTTTCAGGTGAAATGTTTCGGGTTTTGCGAGTATACTTGTTGCGGTAGGTCCAGCAATCCATTCGCCGACAAGTCCTGGGATGCACCCAAAGACAACTCCTAATATAGCTAAAAGTAGAGGTGGGATCCACATGGCTTTATAGGGCAGGTGGATTGTATTAAATTGCTCGGGTAGCTTACCCACAAAAGGTTTGATGCCGGCCATAAATCCAGCAGAGACCAAGAGTATATTTGTTACTACTGCAGCGACGGTCAAATAGAGAAATAAATCGGGTGTGGCATGTAGTGTTGCCTCGTAAATCAGATCCTTTCCAATAAATCCAAATGTAAGTGGAATACCGGCACTGGAAAGTGCCGCTAGGAGACCTGCGATAGCGACAGGCATTAATACCTTGCGTAGCCCCCGCAAGATTGTAAGATCCCGCGTTCCGGTTTCATGGTCTATAATCCCCGTAATCAAGAATAATGCGGCTTTATATAGCGCATGTACGAGTATAAAGACACTTGCAGCGATAATGGCATCCTTGGTACCGAGTCCCAATAAGAAAACCAAAATACCGAGGGCGGATATGGTTGAATAAGCGAGTACTCCCTTGAGGTCTGTTCTGAAAATCGAATGGAATGCGGCATAAAGCATCGTAAGGCCACCAATGGCCATGAGGGAATACATCCAGATCGGGTTGCCCCCAAGTATCGGTGAAAAACGGGCCAAAAGGTAGATTCCTGCCTTTACCATGGTTGCCGAATGTAAGTAGGCCGACACAGGTGTTGGCGCCTTCATGGCACCGGGTAACCAAAAATGGAAAGGGAATTGTGCTGATTTCGTAATCGCTCCAAGTGCTACGAGGCCAAAGACCAGGGGAAAGAGTGGATGTTGCTGAATGATTGATACTTTGCCGATGAGTGCTGTAATATGGTAAGTGCCAGCAATATTACCCAGCAAAATAAAACCTGCCAGTAGAAAAAAACCACCCAACCCAGTAATGGATAGTGCAGTCAGTGCGCTTTTGCGTGAATCATTTTTGTCATTGTTAAATCCAATGAGAAAAAATGAGCTGATCGAGGTCAGTTCCCAGAAGATAAACAATAATAACATGTTGTCCGACAGGACAAGCCCCAGCATAGCCGACATAAAAAGGCAGAGGTAGCCAAAGAATCGATCGATATACGGATGACCTTTGAGATAGGCATTCGCATAAAAGAATATACAGGATCCGATCCCAGTAATCAATAAGGCGAAAAGTAGCGACAGTCCATCTAATTTAAAATCCAGATTGATGCCTAAGGAGGGCACCCACGATGTTGATTGTACGAAATAGGAGCCTTGACCAATAGGTACAATATATTGCGTAAAGTATAGAAATAGAAGTACCGGTAAGAATGCGAGAATAAAACCCCATTTGGTTTTTAGGAATCGACCAAATGGAACAATAAGGCTCGATGTTATTAGTCCTGACAGAACAGTAAATAGCATGTAGTCTTTGTTTTAATTTTTAACCTTCTACATTTCATTGTTGCCAATGCTTATATGGCGATGAAGGTTTTTTGAAAGTTTACAATATAGTAAAAAAAAGCGAAAAAATGCTAGTTTTTGACCGTTTTCTCTCTCTATAAATGATAAAAGCAGGAATTTTGTTTTGTTTGTCGGAAAAAAAACAAAACTAGTTTAGCAATTTAGAGATGAATAAATTCGGGTTTAGAATTATTATTTGGGATTGACAAAAAAAAAGAGCATTTTTACGATACAATTATTAAACATCCTCAATTGGATGTGTTTTTTACCCTAAATAATCTCATCTATAAAAATAATAGAATCAGAGTGTGGAAGAGATCTAACTATGCAGAAAGAAGAAGTATTGTTTAAGACACACTATAATGGACTTTGCCATTTTGCTTGGAAGATTGTTGGTGACCTTTCTCTAGCAGAAGATCTGGTACAAGACTCTTTTATTGCTTATTTCAAAAATACTGATCATGTCAGTGATAATGAGATTGCAATAAAGAACTATCTCTATAGCTCTGTGCGTTTCGCTTGTTATAATCATATCCGTCATGAAAAGGTCCGTCAAAAATATTGGAATGTTGTAGGTTTTACCGAAGAAGATAATACTGCGCTTGAATTGAATATGATTCACAGTGAGGTCATTCAGGAAATATATAAAATTATTGAGGAAATGCCTTTCGCCTGTCAACAAGTTTTTCGGCTTGGTTATCTTGAAGGTTTATCCAATCTTGAAATTACACGGGAGCTGCAAATTAGTATCAATACTGTAAAAACACAAAAGCAACGCGGCATGAAAATGTTGCTCAAACGTTTGAATCCCGAGTTTATACCCCTTATTATATTTTTGTTAAAAAATATTTAAATTCTTGTCACCCTTTTCTTCGTCTTAAGTTTCTTTATGGTAATTGATGAAAGAAAACACAAGACATATCACTGATTTAATACAGAAATTCCTTTGTGGTCAATTGACAGCAGAGGAACAAGTGCAGCTTGATGAATGGCTCAATGCCAGTTCACAAAATAAGCAGCTTTTAGAGTCCTTCCGAAAAGCGGAAAATATAGCAGAAGATTTAGCCGTTATTCGGCAGTTGGATGTAAATCAAGCATGGGAGCGGTTGAAAAGTAAAGAATCCAACAGCGCGAGATCTTTCCGGAAATGGTCCTTAAGCATTGCAGCATCTATTGTATTCTTGTTAGGTGGTTTTCTATTATGGAAAGGTGATTTTACCTCATTCTTTTCGGGTGATAAAAGTGTAATAGTTTCAAAAAAGCAAGATATTGCTCCGGCAACAAGTGGTGCAGTATTAGTCTTGGCTGATGGCTCCAGGCTCTCTTTGAATAGTGATTCCACTAAAACCTTGACTAAAAACAATAATCTAATCGGAAATAGCAATGAGCTGATCGTTAAGGAAATAGATCAAACGATCCCATTGCAATACAACTCATTGATTGTTCCAAAAGCAAGTTTCTATAAGATGACTTTGGCTGATGGAACAAAAGTTTGGGTGAATGCGCTATCTCAATTGAAATTTCCTGCGCAGTTTTCACCGAAAGAACGTAGAGTCTTTTTGGATGGAGAAGCCTATTTCGAAGTTACCCCCAAGTCAGATCAACCTTTCATTGTGGAATCGAAAGGTAATGAAATTAAAGTGCTCGGAACGCATTTTAATATTAATTCTTATTCGGATCATGTTCGAACAACTTTAGCAGAGGGGAGAGTGGAGGTACGTCAAAATGATCAACGGGTGGAATTATTTCCTGGTGAATATGCTTCTTCTTTTAAAGACAACTTAGTTAAGGGAAAAGCAGATCTGGCCCATGATCTTGCTTGGCACAACAATGAATTTTATTTCAAAAAGGAAACGATAACGAATATAGCACATCAATTATCACGTTGGTATGATCTAGATGTTACCTTCCGAGGTGATGTGCAGCTGGACAAAGAGTATACCGGAAGTATTGAGCGTGATGTAAAATTGTCTCAAGTATTGGAGATGTTATCCTATGTCAGTAACCTAAAATTTGAAGTAGAAGGTAATAAATTGATTATTGCTACCAAAAGTTAAGGACTAACAATTTATAAAAAGAAAATAGCGCGCCTATGATAAAATAATACATCAAAAGCAATGACCTAAAAAAGAGAACAGGAATGTTGCAGCATCCCTGTTCAGAAAAAGATGCGATCATCAGGTCCTAAAATCTAAAAATGAACAAATAAATCCCAATTAACCACAAAGTGTAAATGTATGAATAACTTACCACTTAGCAAAAGGTGGTCCTTGATCCCTCAAGACCCACGATTTTGCAAACCATTACGTATTATGAAAATTAGTACATGTCTTCTATTCGCATTTGTGACGGGTGTGCACGCTAAGAGCGCAGCACAAAAAGTCACGTTGAATATGAAAAATGCACGTATTGAAGAAGCATTGTCTGCCATCTCCAAGCAGTCCCATCTACGTGTTTTATATAGTGAAAATCTGAATACTAAAGCACGGATTTCTGTGAACGTTAAGGATGCATCCGTTGAGGAAGCATTGAATGCTGTCTTAAAAAGCAATAATATTGAATACAAAATTATTGCTAACACCATTTCGGTCAACAGTAATGCAAAGAATATCAGTATGACAGTCCCATTGGCTATACAGCAATCCGTTTCAGGTACCGTCACTGATAAAAATGGAAAGGGATTAAGTGGCGCTACTGTAACCGTAAAGGGAACTTCTATTTCGACGCAAACAGATGATTCAGGGCACTTTAGGATTAATGCCTCTTCTTCTGCAGTTTTGGTCGTTCGGTATGTCGGGTTTGGAACCAGGGAAATTTCCATGGCTGGTAAGTCAACTATAAATGTTGTACTTACAGCTAATGATCAAAAATTGGATGAAGTCAATGTAGTTGCCACCGGTTATCAAAATTTGGATCGTAAATTATTCACAGGCGCATCTTCGAAGATTGATGCGAAAGAGGCTGAACGTGCGGGGGTTCCGGATATTTCTCGTATGTTGGAGGGACAAGCAGCAGGGGTTTCCGTTCAGAACGTGTCTGGTACATTTGGAGCGGCACCCAAAATTCGGGTTCGTGGTGCAACCTCACTTACGGGAGATAACAAACCACTTTGGGTAATTGACGGTGTCATCCTGGATGAGGCGGTCAATATCTCCAATGAGGCATTGTCAACAGGGGATGCAAATACGCTATTAGGTTCTTCTGTAGCAGGTTTAAATCCAGATGATATTGAGTCGATCACTGTATTGAAAGATGCTGCTGCCACAGCCATGTATGGTGCTGCTGCAATGAACGGTGTTGTGGTCGTAAATACGAAAAGGGGACGCAATACAGATGGTGTTGTCAATTTTAATTATTCAGGAAACTTCACCACCTATATCAAGCCTAATTACAACCAATTTGATATCATGAACTCAGCGGAGCAGATGCAATTGATCATTGATATGGAAAACAAAGGCTATTTAAATCATTCACAGGTTTCTCGTTCCCCAACTGGAGGTGTCTTTAACAAGATGTATAATCTGATGTACGATTATGATCCTTCTACTGATTCGTATGCTTTGCGCAATGATGCTCCCTCTCGGTATCAATTTTTGCAGCGCTATACCAATGCGAATACAGATTGGTTTGACTTACTTTTTAAGCAGTCCCTTGTTCACGATCACTCCCTAAGTATGTCTACAGGGACGGCTAAAAGCCAGACCTATGCATCTACTAGTTTTATGAATGATTCTGGTTTTACGTTGGGGAACTCTGCGAAGCGTTTTACTGCGAATGTCCGTAATAATTACAAAATCAATGATAAATTGAGTACCGAATTTATCTTCCAAAGTAATATTAGGGATCAGCGTACTCCAGGAACATTAAATAGAGTTTCGGATGCTGTGTATGGTAGCTATTCTCGTGATTTTGATATTAACCCATACTCTTATTCGCTAAATACGAGTCGTATTATAACCGCTTACGATGAAAATGGAAAACTAGAGTATTTTAATAGAGACTACGCACCATTCAATATCCTTAATGAACTCGATAATAATTATATCAAGTTAAAATTGATGGATATTAAGGTTCAAGCTGGTATAACGTATAAAATTTTACCTTCCCTGACTTATTCTGCGAATGGGATGTATCGTTATTACAATTCCGAAAGACAGCATATGATCACAGAAAATGCGAATCTTTCCAAAGCATATCGAGCAAACCAGGATCAAACAGTAAATGCAGGAAATAGGTTTTTGTACGCGGATCCAGATTTCCCCAATACGGATAAATATGTGATATTACCCAATGGAGGATTCTTTAATGTTGCCAATAATAATATGATCAGTTATTATATGCGCCACAATTTGGAATACAACCAAAAATGGAATGATCATACATTAAATTTATTTGGAACCTACGAGCTTCAGTATGCGGACAAACAAAATCATGATTTTAATGGTCCAGGAATAGAATATGGCAATGGAAATTTAGTAATGCCTACCTATCGCTATTACAAGTATGCGATTGAAAGTGGCAACGTTCCTTTTTCAATGGCCTATAATTATGATCGAAAATTGGCCTATGCACTTCGAGGTGCTTATAATTATAAGGATAAGTATTCATTTAACTTTACGACACGGTATGATGGCTCAAATAAAATGGGACATTCTAATGTAGCTCGCTGGCTGCCTACCTGGAATTTATCGGGAGCATGGGACATTGACCAGGAAAATTTTTTCAACCGTGAAAATAAAATTCTCTCTTCAGCACGCTTAAGAGCAACTTATGGTCTTGTGGCAAATATGGGAAATGCGTCAAACTCCTCTGCTGTATTTTATAATGCGGTGGCATATCGACCTTACGAATCGGAGAAAGAAGGTAAAATTAATATTGACGGTTTAGAAAATTCAGAATTGACTTGGGAAAAGATGTACGAATTGAATATTGGTACTGACCTAAGCTTTTTAAATCGTCGAATTGATTTGAACTTTGATTACTATAGAAGAAACATTTTCGATTTGATTGGGCCTATTCGAACATCGGGTATTGGAGGTCAGTTCGAAAAACTGGGTAACTATGCGGATATGAAGGGGCATGGTGTTGACATTCAACTAGGCGGATATCCTTTTAAAGATCCGCAAGGTTTTACTTGGCGGACCCAGTTTACCCTAGGCTTTAATAAAACAGAAATTACAAAACTTGATGTGACACGTAACATCTGGAATTTAGTTTCTGCTGAAGGTGGGGCCAAATTAGGAAAGCCACATCGTGGATTGTATTCTATCGATTTCGATAAGCTTAACGCAAGAGGTGGGTACCCGATGTTTATCGGTACTGACGGGACACCAGGTGCTACGTATTTTTGGCTGCAGGACAATGAAACTGATTTCTTAAAATATGAAGGCCCTGTAGACCCTACAATAGCGGGTGGATATTATAACCGATTAGAGTATAAAAATTTCAGTTTGTCCTTTTTAATGAAATTTGCTTTTGGTAATAAGGTTCGTCTGCAACCTAGTTATTCCTCATCTTATTTGGATATGTATAATGTCTCGAAGGATTTGATCAATAGGTTTTTATATCGTGGTGATGAGTATCTAACGGTGATTCCCTCGACTTTGGATCCGTTGTCGGCAGAATTCGATGTTAAGAATGCTTTGGAAGAAAGAAATGCGGCAAACTATACGTACAATGCTTACAACTATTCATCCGAGCGTGTGGCGAAAGGCGACTATATTCGTTTGTCACAAATTTCTATTGGATACAATGTACCTAAGGAACTCGTCTCACGCATTAAATTCAGAACAGCACAGTTTAATCTTGTAGGGAATAATTTATGGTTATTATACTCAGATAAGAAGTTAAACGGAGTCGATCCGGAGTTTTATAGTAATGGTGGAGTTGCTCTTCCTGTGCCAAAACAAATTACGTTATCTGTGAAGTTGGGATTCTAAAAATATAAATCATGAAATTAAATACTATCAAATATATTCTTTTATCCTCTGCTTTTTTGTTCAGCGGATGTAGCAAATATCTTGATCAGGAGCCTGATATGCGTGCTCAGATCAATACTGTAGATAAAGTCAAACGATTGGTTGCGTCAGCCTATCCTGGGCGAAATTCTTTGGCTATGGCTGAAACGTATTCGGACAATGTCGAAGACAAAGGTGTTGGCGATTTGTATCAACCGGTTCCTGCTCTTTATGAGTGGAAAGATATTATCGGCGATGATACGGATTCTCCAACCGCTTATTGGAATTCATGTTATGAGGCAATTGCAGCAGCTAATCATGCACTGGATGCTATTGAGAAGAATGATTTTGGCGCTGATGTTTTGCCTTATAAGGGCGAAGCACTTGTTGCTCGTGCTTATTGTCATTTTATGCTTGCCAACTATTTTGCAAAAGTATATGACCCAAAATCGGGAGCTAGTAATGATTCCCCAGGTGTACCTTATGTGAAAGAACCTGAAACGGTACTTATAAAAAAATATGATCGAGGAACCGTTAAATCGACTTATGATAATATTCGTCAGGATCTGGAAGAAGGATTAGCGTTATTAGACAAAGGAAAAGGACTTTGGGATGTCCCTAAATATCACTTTACACCTGAAGCGGCTCATGCTTTTGCTACACGTTTTTACTTGTTTACAGGAGAATGGCAAAAGGTAGTGGATAATGCCAATAAGATTTTCGGTGGTAATTTTACGGGTAAATTAATTCCTTATAATTCCACGTTCAAGACATTGGGGTTTGAGTCTGTTCGTACAGAATTTGCCAAAGCCGAACAGCCCTATAACTTATTGATTAATGAAACTTATAGCGGTTACCAAAGATGGTGGAACAATCGTTATGCGATGGGGATAAATGTGTTTCAAAATATTTATAATGGTATGACGGCTGCTGGAGCTAAGCTTTATAACTTTGGGGTAAGTTATGGATCTCCACATTACACCACCTATCTGTGGAAAGAGTTTTGGTACGTGACAAATCCAACCGCAAATACAGGCTATCCAATGTTAATGGTACCCGTATTGATTACAGATGAGGTATTATTGAATCGAGCAGAAGCTTATGCCGAATTGGGGAATACCAATAGTGCCTTGGCGGATCTTAATTTATTTGCCAGCAATAGGATTAATAATTATAATCCCAATACCTATGCTGTAACAGTTGCAAAATCCAAGGATTTTTTTGGTGTGGCTGATGATAAAGAAGCCTTGATTGAAACAACATTACAGTTTAAGCAAATTGGCTTTATGTCGATGGGTCTCCGTTGGTTTGATATTATACGTAAAGGATTAACTGTTAGGCACAATATGATTGGCAATGATGAGCGTGAAACCATTCTAGAACTTAAACCTGAAGATCCGAGGAGAGTCTTTCAAATTCCACAAGAAGCGAAGTTAGCAGGTGTCGAACTAAACCCAAGATAAATCATGAAAACAATTGTTAAAATATTTACAGGAGTTAGTCTGATCGGATTAATCTTTGCCTGTAATAAAGAAGATAAACTAAATTACACACTTCAGAACTACGATACATTTGTTCCGGGGGCGATTGATGAATGGATTACTAAAAATCTGACAGATCCCTATAATATCGAAGTCGTATACCGCTATCAGCGTAATATGCATGATATAAATAAAAATATATCTCCTGCAGATGAATCGAAAGTGATTCCACAAATGGATATTGTGAAAAAGGGATTTTTGGAGGTATACAATAAAATTGGTGGCGCAACTTTTATTAAAACCTATACACCCAAGCAATTCGCATTGTTTGGCTCCGGAGACTATGATCCAGATGGTTCTGTGAAAGGAGGAACAGCTGATGGTGGACGCCGGATAACACTCTATGGATTAAATGGCCTGAATGAGAATAATCCTAATTCAGTAGTTGGAAATTTACAAGTGATCCATCATGAATTTACCCATATATTAAATCAAACACGATTTATACCAGTCGATTTTGAAAAAGTATGTGTTGGAGATTATTATTCCAATTGGACTGCACAAGAAAATACACCAGCAGCAGCGAGAGCACTTGGATTTATCACTCCATATGCCCGTAAAAATATTGGTGAGGATTTTGCCGAAACGTTGTCGCACCTAATTGTTGGAGGGCAATTGTATTATGACCAATTTGCTTATCAATCTGACTCAATTCCCTATGTTAAGTTAAAGCAAAAAGAGACCATTGTGCGGGACTATATGATTAAGTATTTTAATATTGATGTTACTCAATTACAAATGGAATTTCAAAGGGTAATGGAGGAGCAGTACAAGAGTCAATCTTATAGTTTTTTGACGGCTGTGACGAACAAAACAATCACTGAAACCATCGATATGGATATTCGATCAAGCTGGGGACAGGAAAATGTCTTATCACCTAAGCAGATTGAATTATTTACGCCTATTCTAGATGGATTTGGAAGTTATCAGGTTAAAGGGGTACGGTTAAAGATGCTTAGTGCGAGCAAGATGACCTTGTCCATTCCATTTGGCAATAATACTGATACCTGGAATGCTTTATATGATTTGGATATTATTAAGATCGATAATGAGAGTTACAAGATAAAATTGTCTACTGTACAAGGGACCGATGCCGGGTACGGATACGGTAATTTTTCTTACATTATAAGTGATGTGAAACCTTTATTAAATTATTTAGAGAGCACAAGTTTTAAATTCTCCTGGAGCATAAACGGTGTACAAACGCCACTTAATTATTTGAAATTTGTAAGTATTCAGGATTTAGCAAATCCTCAGTTTAGTCTCACGGGTAAGGTCTCAACTAAGAAATATTAATCATTTACCAATCCTCTTTAAAATGCCACTTAATAAAGAAGGTGAATTTGGAATAACAAATTCCGTATTATGGATTGGAAATTAAAAAATATGTATAGATGAAAAAGATATTTTATTTTATATGTTTTGTATTACTCGCAATGAGTTGTACAAAATCAAAAGAAGTCGAACTGGAGCTGGGGTCTGATCCAGACTCTCGCATCTCTGATACCCTTTCGTATGTTAGGAAAACATTAATTGGTGCTCCATATGGATGGAAAGCAAGTTTAACGACAGAGTATTCTGGCGGCTATGGGTTTTACATGCAATTTGGCGATAACGATCGCGTAAAAATGGTTGCCGATTTAAATGATGCAACTTCTTCGGAACTCAAAGAATCTACTTTTAGGGTCCGTCAAATTATGGCGGCGACCCTGTCATTTGATACCTATAACTATCTCACCATGCTACAGGATCCAAATCCGGGAACATATGGAGGTCAGGCTGGTAAAGGAATGGGAAGTGATGTTGAGTTTGATTATGTTAAAACTCACGGAGATACTTTGTTTTTTGAAGGAAGAAAGTTTCAAAAGCCTTTAATTTTGGTAAAGGCGAACGAATCAGAAGCAAGTAAATATATTGCGAAAGATTATCTGAATACGATTACAAAAAATAGGACATTTTTTAAGAAGAACCCATTGACCTCCATTGTCGTTGACGGGGTAGAAGCAGAAATAGCATTTGGTTTTAGTACGAAAAAGATGTCTGTGGTTGTTGCTAATTCAGATGGTACATTTTCTTCTTCGTTTGCAGATTTTTGTAGTACGATTGATGGACTAGAGATTGTTGGCGGAGCGCTATTAGGTAATGCTAAAATAGAACGTTTTATTTGGAAGGATGAAAATTCGATTGTTGGAATCGACAGCGGAGGTAAAGAATATCCTGTGAAAATTAATTCTTCTTCTGTTATTCCTTATATTACAGCATTGGGGACTAGTTTTTCAATCATTACTATTCCAGATGTTACAACCTTTAACGGGTGGAGTACAGATTTTATCGCAAGGAAGGCGTCAACAAAGGCAGGTATCGGTCGATGGAATATTGGTGGCCAGACCCTTATTTTAAATACGACAGATTTTAAATTTCAAGTTGTGAACAACAAGATGGCTGTTGTATTTAACATTAAATATGGCGAAAACAGAACGACATTGACGTACAATTATACGTATACAGTAGAAAACGGCAAATTTAAATTTACACCTAGTGGAACGCCAGGCGGCAATGAAGGTGCACTTTATAATGATGTACGCTATTTACTTCAAGAAAGAATCAACACCGATACATTTGAATTAGATTATTTTGTAAATCCTGAAACATTTGAGGTAATGTCTCAATTTAAAAGCATTGAACATCCTGATTTCTATTTTACTGGACAAAATAATTAATAACATCTTGATTTAATATTAGGTTCGATGCAGTATGTCGAACCTAATATCCTATTATCCGCATGAAGTGCGTATAGGATTACTAATATAGGATTATGTTAAAATATCACGGAATAATATATTTTTTCTTTCTAAGTCTATTTGCTTGTGAAAGGAATCAAAAGGTGGATCTTACCGGAAGTCTGGAAGTCAAGTCGCCGTTTTATTTTGATTTATATGAGATGGAAAGTGGAAGTAAAGTTATCGCAGACACGCTATATAGCGACACCTTCAAGATAAAGCTTGATAAACTTCCAAAAGGAATCTATCAAATCGTTTTTTCCTGGGAGAGGGATGTGGTGAAGCCACAGGAGATCGAACGATTTGCCCGTCAACCTGAACTCGGTACACCAAAATATTATATGTCAACCACATTTTGGCTGGATGCCAACGAGTCTGATAATTATAAACTGTTACTGGACAGTACCTATCAACAAGCAGAACTAGAAGAACTATTGTTAGCGAAGAATAGAGGCGAATCAATAAAAATGGCGGTCGTATCCGATGGAAAAAACAATAAGGTCTACAATGAGTACTTAGCATTATTGGATCAATATAAGGCCGAAAACCGACATCTAAAAGACAGTCTTCAGCAAGTAGCAGTGCATTACAATGATCTTAAATTATTCGAGGGTTCAGAGCGATTAAACGCGCTCTTAGTAAAAGATTGGTTGCCAAATGTTAAAACAGCACTGTTACGTGAGGAAATAAATTTTATGAAAGATAATATAGACAGCGAGGTCATTCCTCATATCTATCATATTCAGGTTAATACGAAAGAAGATTTCGAACAATATCGTGAAATCTATAATTTGTTTCCGCTTTCAGTTAAGCAAAATTTTACCGTTTGGAATAAAAGTAACTGACCTAGCAAACTATTGATTATGAAAGAAGTATTTAATACCCACATACCCTTCGGTAGTTATATATGGGGGGCTGGGATGATTATATTTTGGGATGATTATATTTATTGCCATGGTATCATATGGTGACTTGGAGCAAGGACTTTACACTGGGGCACTTTTGTTGTTTGCGGTATTTGCATTAACCTGGTATTTCACTTTCTTCTATAAACGTTATTGGATTGAAGACAATATACTGTTTATTAAAAGTATCTGGGGAACAGATTCTGTTGATGTCAACTCCATTCGCAAAGTTGAAGCTGATAAGGTATTTTGGTTTGGATCGATGAGGTTCACCGTTTTAAGGCCCTATAGAAGGGGAATGATTCTGCATTATAATGTAATTGATGATATATTCGTTGATCCGGAAAATCCAACCCAATTTATTGATAAATTAAAACAAATTGCACCCAATATCAATGTTATCGAAGCGAAATAGTCTTTTTCCTCAATAAAGTTTCGTCAATACGAATTGGTTACTCGGACTAAACATCTGCCATTTGAGACGATCTATTTTGCCGGTATTCAATTTAACAATGCAAGCAATCTGAATAGGGTTTTGAAAGATTATGATTCCGGAAAGGTACCCGGATTTGGGTGGAATGCTGGTGCTGGACTTGCATACAGGATAAAACAAACCCTTATTGGCGTGAATTTTAGCCTGTCGACAAGCGGCAAAAATGACAATACAATGAACACAGGAGATTTTACGCTATATGTATCTACCAATGCGATACGAACAGGCAGATTGATCCTTAGCCCGCAGCTGGGAGTAGGTACGCAGTCTACTACTTTTACCGTTCAAAAGAAAAATCTGAATGGAGAATTTGAAGATTTTTTGATAACACAGTCCAACCAAACGAAAATGGAGCACGATGCTGCTATCGTAGACTTGAGTGTCACCTTGAAAACTTTCAATACGGAACGTAATATCTTTCGTCCTGAATGCAGAGTAGGTTATAAATCTTCTATTACAAAAAATGAATGGAAAGTAGTGAATGCTGCTGTTTCGAATGCGCCGAAGGATAGGCTTGGAAATTTCTATGTGCAATTAGCTTGGGGTATTGGACGATAAAAAAGGATAATTTATTTTATTAGCAAACAGGAGTAATAGTCAGCACTTATAGATCTTTATGAAAACACACCGCAAATTATTTTTTATCTACTGCCAGATCATGTTGGTAATCATACTCAGTCAGCAACTTATTGACGTTTACTTTCGAGGTGAAGTGACAGAATTTACCGTCGGTAGACTAGTTGCAACATGTGTGTATTTAATAGTCGGTGCGCTGGTACTCACATTTGTGGAAATTAAAACTAAGAAAGGTAAATAATTTCAGATCTTTAAATATATAGGTTGTTATAACAGGATGCGGTATCCTGAAAAACATAGGAAAGCATGTTATTTAACCAAAAAAATGATGAAAAGATTATTTTTTATTAATAGGCTGTCAGAAAGGTGAAAAGAAGATATAAATCCGTTGCTAAAAAGGACCTATTAACATCTAAGTGGTTCACACTTAAAGCTAGGTAAGAGCCCGCGGTTTGGAATAAAAGTTAACTTACTTCTCGTTTCTAATTTTTGAGCTTCTTTTGGAGAAAATGCCGACATTTAATTCTGTCACAATAAATAGGAGTGCGATCCAAGTGGTTAAATGGTGCTTATCCTTTATACCTATAACCAATAAAAGGAAAGCAAATATTATTTTAAGCCATCGACCTATAGATATTTCGACGATAGTGGTTGTCGTAAAAAATTGATAAATCTTTAATAAAATTGTGTTCATTGCTAGAATTTTAATCTATTAAAGATAAGTCTATATAGAGAATAGATCAGAATTGCAATAGCACAGATATCAACTAATGTTACTGATATAATTTTCAGTATTTCAGCATCTCGATGTATTAGGATATGCTGAGGCATTTGGCTGAGTAAGAATAGAGCAGTAATAATGTTCAAAACTAATGACAATGGGGATTTCGCTTTTAAGTATGTTTTCATCATTCTGATTATTGTATTATAGGTTTAAATTTGGCATACTTAAAGATAGTTATTTTTTTTGAAATGAAGCTATATTATCTGACTTTCTAACGGTGCTGTGATTGTAATTGCAAACTCTAACTTCTATATTAGATAATGACGTATTTGACCGAAAAATGATGAAAAGATTATTGTTTATTATTCCCTTTGTTGTTTTCTTTCTAGGATGTAAGAAAGAAAAAGACGATGGTAATCCTTTCTTAGGAGAATGGGAAATCAAGACTATCTATATAAAGTATAGCGACCCGGTCGCTGGACTAAAAGAGGAAACAACGGACGTGAAAACATTTTTGGCAAAGAATGGCTATTACCCATCGACCTATAAAGGACTGCTGTTTTATGCTATTGATAGTGCCGCATTGATAACATCGGAGATATTCACGCTGCCTAACGATGATGGGCACCTATATGAGGACCCGGACAAACCTGATAGCGAAAGCAAAACGGCCGATAGGATAAGAACGAGCTATAAGGTCGATGGCAATACCATCACTCTTCAATTGGAACCATTACCAGTCTCACAGAAGTTAACTTATCGTTATGCTTTTGTGAATGGACTACTTGAACTTGTTGTAAATGATATAGATAGCGCTTCGGGTGGAAAGCCCATGATCCATAAAGAAGTATGGGCATTGCAGAAAAGCAAATAATGCGATAACTTAGCATAACCTATTTTTTGAAATTTACTTACCATGAAACGGATTATTTTCCTCCTATTCATTATTCTTATAAAGGCTGTTGTTGTGCAAGCGCAACAAAAGACCAGAACGTTTCTATTTACGAAACCACATAAGATCGTCGAGAACGCTAAGTATGGCAAAATAAATCTATACGACGCAAGAGAGATAAAAGATAATCTGGGCGTCATACAGGTCGGTATAATGAACGCAAACCGGTTGTTGGTGGCGGAGCCATCATTGGAAAAACAGTTGCAGAGCCAATTGGAACAAATAACCGGTCGTAAAGGCAATGGTGAATTGCTGATGCGGTTGGAAAAGTTCTGCATAGCGGAATTGACGGGAGCTTTTTCTGAAAAGGGATTTTTGGATTTTAGAGCAATCTTATTCTCAAAAGAGGCTGATGGAGAATATTTACAGCTAGCCCGAGCTGATACAGCTATCGTCGTTAAAGGGATGGATGTAACCAAAGCGACTTTGGCACGCGCCAGCGAGGTTGTCAATAACCTGATCTTTGATGCATTAACCAAAAACGGCGATACCACAAAAAGCTATAGTCTCAGTGAAATCGAACATTACGACGATATTCAAAAGAAACAATTGGCATTATATAGTACTTCAACCTATAAAGATGGACTCTATCGGAGCTACGAAGAATTTGCCCTTCAAACACCATCAGGTGGGCAGGCCCAATTAAGAGAGGGGGATTTAAACTTAGGCTTCTTTAAAGAGAATGAAAAAGGGAAACTTAAAAAGGTAAACCCGAAAGATTATTATGCAGTAGTGCATGCTGGTAATCCTTTTATTTCAAGTCAGGATCAGTTTTATGCTTTAATCAAGGAAGATGATGATTTTATTTTTGTGGGTCCCGTTATGGAAACTGCATCTGCAACCAATGTTGTTGTAGCTTCCGTGTTGCTAGGTGCCATAGGAGGTGTGTTGGTAGCAGGCCCTGAAACAAACTACTATGCGCAGAAACTCGATTATGCAAATGGTAGCTTTATTCGGCTGCTGAATAAACAATAATATGTATCTCTTATTTACATCGTAAAAAACTTTCGATAGAACATAGCATATCGTCCTATTTTCCGAGTAAAATTTGATGTGTTCGAAGTTTTCCACAGTTTGTTAATAACATTGTGGAAAACGTTCTCACTCCAGAGTAGTTAAATAGTGTTCCTAGTTTCTGAAATGGATTAATGGTATAAATTAAATGAATTTACATTTATTTATTAGATTTCTTTTGTATATTAAGTTGTACTATATTAACCCTTGACCAATGAAAATCAAATTTATACTTGTTTTAATATTGTCCTTCATTGTCTGCTTTTCAATAGCAGCTGCTGTATACTATTTCTTGGATGAGAAATCGTCCATTCCCGATTCCTTGTTCGTGGCGTCTATATCAAGCTCTATTGTGATTACATTATTCTCAAAGTTCAATACAGCCGCTCGGCGCAAATAATTATATTTTCCTGACACCAACTCCATACCAACTTGCGATCAACTCCGTACTGTAACCACCTTGTGTGCACAGTGAGTCCACGTTGAGTCCACCTTTTAAGGGTGCTTTCACTGTACAGACATCCTGTTTGCATCTTGCTTGCAATTAGAAGGTGGTTGGGAATTGGTTATAACTAATCCCCAAAAAGGTATCACTAAATTTTCAAATTTATAATTGCTATTTGCTGCAGCTTCCGAAATCCTTAAAAATGAACAAGATACTTGACATAGGGTCGTTTTGGTGGTATATTTATTGTATGGGAATAAATGATAATGGCTATATCCGTGGACTGGTTGGCCCACTGGTAAGCAGAAAGGTAGGAACAAAGAACTACATTCAAAGTAAACCACACCGTGTAAAACAAAACGTCGACACGAAGAATGCTGGTAAAGATTTTGGACAGGCAAGTCGCGCGGGCGCCGCAATTAGGCAGGCTTTTGGCTTAGTGCATCAGGAACTGCATGATGGACAAATGGGCAATCGCTTGAATAGACAGATTTATAGGGCAATGAAGACAAATATCAATGACGATAGGGGAACACTTTGCCTAAACAACTGTAAGCTCGACAGATTGGTGAATTTCCAATTCAACGAAAATTTCCATATGCAGGATGCGCTGAATATCGATCCAATGGTTAACCTAACCGAGGAGAGCAAGATCGAAATATCATTTCCAATATTTGACATTAACCGAGCATTGCTGCTGCCCAAAGATTGTAATGCTATCGCCTTTAAATTCCATGCCTTTTCTTTCAATTTCAAAGAAAGGGAGTTCACTGAGATAAAAGATGAAGAATGGGAAATTGATATCGTCTATGGACAGGATCCAATTTCGGCCAAGACGATCAGCATTCCATGCAAGGAATTTGTTGGTACCCCCATCCTGGTTGGATTTACGATCATATATCTTCATAAAAATGGCCGACGGTGCAATGTGCTGAATGAAGTTGATTGTACGCCTGCAACTATTCTAGCTGCTTTCCAGTTATAAAGGTAACGTTAACCCATACCTTTGTTTTTTCCTACCGGAGCGGATATCCATTTACCGCTCCTTTACCTCCATTTACCGACTTTTTTATTCCGTTGATCTAAATGTAATAAAATGGGATGCTGCGTTGTCTTACTTTTGAATCAGAATCTTAAAGGAAATGATGCAACAAAATCAACTTCCTTGCGACAATAAGAAAAGAGATAAAAAAACTAACAATATAAATAAAGTATTATGAAAACTTTAGTAAAGACATTCGCAGCTGCAGCATTGATTACACTATCAACTTTCGCAATGGCAGCAGCTGACCCTGGTAAAGCATTGAACCTTTCCACAGCCGATTTGGCCATCGATAGCTATGTGTCGGTAATGACAGAAGGCGCATCTCAGGGCGTAGAAAAATTGTTCGCATCGGAATTCAATCAAAAAGTTCAGGGAAAAGCTGCGCGCACCAATAGCCGTTCGGAAGTCATTTCGTTCCTAAAAAAGCAAAAAGGTGAAAAATTGAACTGCAGTACAAGTACCGAAGTACTCGAGGAGTCTGAAAACTATATGGTAGCACGTGTCACCATGAAGTTTGAGGATTTCACGAAAACAGATTTGGTGACATTGATCAATGAATCGGGAACCTGGAAGGTTGCAAGCTCCGTAAACTCGTATAAATAGAAACTGTTTAATTAAATTCATATGTTTATTTTAGCCACGTCGGGATGATGTGGCTTTTTTTGTTTCACAATCTCTTAGCGAATCTGAAATTGCTTTATTGAGGGCCGGACTTAATCGTACTTATAAGGAGCGATTTGAAATGACTACCCGTCTCTATAAAATTCAACAAACGCTAAAAAAGGTGAAAATTATTCATAAACCCTTTTATCAGAAATAGTGTATGGATATTTTTGATCAGGAAATTTTAGAGTTTTGGCAGAATTTAGAGGAATCAAATGTAGCGTACATTATGATTGGGGGGTATGCAACTAATTTGCACGGTTTTCAAAGGTTTACTGGTGATTTAGATATTTGGATAAAAGACTCATTGGATAATAGAAAACGGTTAAGGGAAGCATTCAGGCTATCTGACCTTGGTGATATTCCACAGCTGGAAACTATTCCTTTCGTAGTTGGCTGGACAGATTTTCACTTGAATAATGGGGTTATATATAAACCAGCTCATCGCTAATAAAAAGGCAATCAATAGACCAAAGGATCAGATCGATGTTCAGGCATTGGAAGAAATTGTCAGACTTCGAGAGGATGAAGGTGAGTAGGTTTTCTAAGTTATCAACAGTGTTATTAACATCGTGTGGAAAACTTAATGGTATGCAGCCGTGCCGGCCATAACAGAAATAAACATTATTTAACCGATTAATTTTTTAACTATCCTAGATATTTGTTATTATTACCCCTGTATTAACAATTATTATGAAGTATTATTTAGACTTTTCGACGAAACTTATTTGTTTTTTTCTATTGAACCTGTGCGGATTGAGCCTTTCGGCACAAGTTACTTTTACCACTTACCATAGGAAAGATGGGGAGGAGACTAAGAAGCAAGACTCGGCTTATTTTTTAAGAGAAATTCATATTGATGCGTTGGGAAAGGATAAAGTTTATCAAATCGAGGAGTATTATCTGCGGAATGACTCGCTAAAGCTGAATGCGATCAGCGAGAGTGGACACCCGCCATTCAGATTTTTGGGTAAAAAATATGAATTCTATGAAAATGGTACGTTGAAGAGTCTTGAGAACTTTAACGAAGAGAGTAAATTGATAGATTCGGCTTTTTATCTCTATCCGAATAATAAGTTGAAGATGATTGTATTCTATCCAAGCGAACTTAAGAAGAAAAAGGTGTTGGTGAAGAAGCCAATCTATGTGGTGTATTATGACTCTTTGAACAATAAAAAGTTAGAAAATGGAAATGGTTTTATTCGTTTTAGTATAGATGAACAGGACGAAACTGAAGAAGGTCAGCTGGTCAATAATTTGCGCGAGGGGGAGTGGCGAGGAAAGAGGGGACCTGATTCTTTTGTCGAGCATTATAAGGAGGACAAATTACGCTCAGGCACTAAAACAAAAGAAAACGGCACTGTCATTTCATATGATTCTACTACCTATAGAACACAGCCAGAATACCCTGGAGGTGTCAAAGAAATGATGTATTTTGTGGCAAGAAATTACGAATATCCAAAACAAGCCATGATGAATGGTATAAGCGGTACTGTAGAAATAGCGTTCATTATAAATCAACAAGGGCGATTAGAAGATTTGAAAATAAAGAACGATTTGGGTTTCGGTACAGGGGCTGCTGGTATACAAGTCGTCAAAAAACTTAGAAAATGGAAACCTGGTATGCTACGTGGTGAGCCTGTGCGGGTTGGCTATACATTGCCGATAAGGTTAAACTTGAGGGGAATATAATAACAGCCTTCCTATTGGAAGGCTGTTATTTTTTTACGATACTTTATACGTTATTTTCTCAAGGCCGCAGCGCCTTTGATGATTCCTTCTACAACGGCAGGATCTTGAAGTGTCGAAGTATCTCCTACATTGGCGATATCGTCTTCGGCAATCTTACGTAAGATACGACGCATGATCTTTCCTGAACGTGTTTTTGGTAAATCATCAACAAATTGGATAATGTCTGGTTTAGCAATTGGACCGATAATACGTGAAACAGTTTCCATGATATCCTTTCTGGTGGCTTCTGCATCGGTATGGTGATTCGCAATGACATAAGCATAGATACCCTGGCCTTTTACTGGGTGCGGATATCCGACAATGGCCGATTCAACAACGTCAGCGTGCATATTGATGGCATTTTCCACTTCTGCTGTACCAATACGGTGACCCGAAACGTTCAATAC
Organism: Sphingobacterium sp. UBA865; assembly: GCF_002295765.1. NCBI lineage: Bacteria > Pseudomonadati > Bacteroidota > Sphingobacteriia > Sphingobacteriales > Sphingobacteriaceae > Sphingobacterium > Sphingobacterium sp. UBA865. The sequence goes on from NZ_DBGB01000031.1 coordinate 339,898, forward strand.
ATCATCTACACGGCCTGTGATTTTATAATAACCCTCCGGACTACGGAAACACCCGTCGCCTGTAAAATACATATCCTTATACGTCGAAAAATAGGTTTGACGACATCTGTCATGATCCCCCCATGTCGTGCGTAGCATACCTGGCCAAGGGAACTTGATACATAGGTTTCCGGTGACGTCATTGCCTTCAATTTCTTTCCCATTCTCATCCATCAAAGCGGGTTGAATGCCCGGCATCGGGAACATCGCATAACTTGCTTTTTCCGGTGTCACCCCCGCCAACGAAGTGATCAAGTGGCCTCCATTCTCTGTCTGCCAATAGGTATCAACGACAGGACAATTCTTTTTACCAACTTTTTCGTTAAACCAGTTCCAGGCTTCTTCGTTGATTGGCTCACCTACAGATCCCAAAACGCGCAAAGAGGAAAGGTCGTTCTTGTCGACAAATTCGTCACCAAAGGCCATCAATGAGCGCAATGCAGTAGGGGATGTATAGATAATATTGACCTTGAACTTATCAACAATGTCCCAATAACGGCTCGCGTCCGGGAAGGTTGGAATACCCTCAAACATTAAAGAAGTAGCTCCTTGTGATAACGGCCCATAGACGATGTAACTGTGTCCTGTAATCCAGCCAATATCTGCTGTACAGAAAAATACATCGTTTGGCTTATATTGGAAGGTATTCATAAAAGTATAGCCTGTATACACCATATAACCACCACAAGTGTGTACTACACCCTTAGGTTTACCTGTGGATCCCGATGTATAAAGAATGAATAAATTGTCTTCCGCATCCATCTCTTCTGCTGGACATGACGGATTTCCTTGTGTTTCTACTTTTTTGATCTCATCTTCCCACCATACATCACGGCCTTTGATCATCGATACCGGTGTACGTGTACGTGTTAAGACAATTACTTTTTCAACAGTGTCACATTGCATTAAAGCATCGTCCACAATATTTTTTAAACCAATGGTTTTGTTGCCACGGTAACTACCATCTGAAGTAACGATCAGTTTGCATTCCGCATCGACGATACGATCCGCGATAGAACGTGCTGAAAAACCTCCAAATACCACCGAGTGGATGGCACCGATACGTGCACAGGCCAATACTGCAATAACCAATTCAGGAACCATCGGTAAGTAAATACATACCCGGTCTCCTTTTTTGATGTTATTATTTTTAAGTACGTTGGCAAATTGCTCTACCTTTTGTAGTAATTGTTTATAGGAAAGAATGCGGTGCGCTTCATTTGGATCGTTAGGTTCCCAGATGATGGCTGGTTTATCACCATTCGCATAAATATGGCGATCAAGACAGTTTTCTGTAATATTTAATTTAGCACCCTCAAACCATTTGACATTGGGTTCCTCAAAGTTCCAGCTCAGCACTTTATTCCATTTTCTCTTCCAGAAAAAATGATCTGCAATGCTCGCCCAAAACTCCTCAGGTTGTTCTACACTTCGCTTATATTCACTTTGATATTCTTCAAATGATTTTATTTGTAGGCTCATCGTTATTAGGATTATTATGAATTATTTTAATTTATATTGTTATCGTTGCGAAATCGTTTTTGATATTTCGATTTCGGTGTACAATTTAGCGGTTTTTGCCCATTTTATCAAAAAATTGATGTTTAATATAATGTTAAACTACTTTTATCTATAAGATTGTTATCTTGCATCAAGATTTACCAAGATGTCTTTTCTAAGAAAGCTATTCTATATTACAATCTATACAAATCTGCTGATCGCCATGGCGGCCATGGCACAATGCGCGCTGACTTATATCATATTTGAACGACCTATCAATTGGTATATTGTTTTAGTGGAAGGAACAGCGACTTTGTTGCTTTATAATTTTAGCCTGTGGTGGTCCAAACCGAAGAACCCAAAAGAATCAAAATTCCCGCGGACACGCTGGATCTTTAATCATGAATGGGTCATGTGGTTAAACAATGGTATCGCTTTGCTTGTGCTCGGTTATTGCTTGTGGTATATTCATGTGTACTCTTTTTTGTTTTTGGGTTTTATTGGAATCCTGAGTCTATTATACGGAATGCCCCTGTTTACCTTCCGTGACCGCAAAGTGGGCCTTCGACAGATACCCGGGGCCAAGATTTTTCATATTGCCCTAGTTTGGGTCTGCAGCAGTGTGGTGCTTCCCTATGTGGAACTGGCCAACGTCGGTGTCAAAATAGATCAGTGGGTTTTTATTGCGCTCTGCGGATTGAAGTTCATATTTTTGGTTATCTGTACCCTGCCTTTTGATATTCGGGATATCCAACAGGATTCCTATTATCACCTGCGGACTTTGCCCAATATGCTGGGCGAACAAAAAGCTAAAAATCTAACTTATGGGCTGTTGGGCCTCCATTGTGTTTTGATCTTGACGGTACCTTATACGATACCTATTAAAATTGGATTGATTCTGACCAACGTGCTCATATTTGCATTGCTAAAATTGGCTGTTTTCAAAACAAAAGATCATTATCACTATGCTTATCTACTTGACGGTAGCTTGGTGCTTCAGTTTCTGATTGTTGTTGTTATCGGTATCTTTAGTGCCGGAACCTGATTTTTTATACGTTTCAAGAGCAATAGGTTACTTTAACCTCCTAAGCGTGTATGGATAGGAGGAGATTGCTAGATTGATTGCTAGATTGCTAGATTGCTAGATTGCTAGATTGATTGATTGGTTGATTGATTGATTGATTGATTGATTGATTGATTGATTGATTGATTGATTGGAGATTTTGGCAAATAGCTCTTTGTAAAAATTAAGATGTCAGAAAGGCGATGATCTTATCGGCAGCCACTTCCGATAATTTATAATAACTTTCGAATGTCCATCCGGCAACATGTGGAGATAAGATCACATTGTCTCTACGGATAAGATCTGCATACCAGTTCTGTTCAGCGAGTTTTGGGAATTTTTCTACGGGCAACACATCGAATGCTGCTCCGATAATGGAACCTGAATCAAGGCCGCTAAGCACTGCGGGTACTTGTACAATACCGCCTCGTGCCCCCAGTAAAAAGAAAATAGGTTTTTCAAATTTAGCCAGATAATCCACATCAATCATCCCCTTTGTTTCATCCGTTAAGGGGATATGGAAACTGATCACATCGGCTTCTTTGCAGATCTTTTCCATGTCTGCTGCTGATGCATATTGATCGGCGTAGTCTATTCGATATTTATCATAGGCAAGCACCTGTACATCAAAACCGGATAGTTTTTTTGCCATGGCCATACCATTGTGCCCATAGCCGATCAAGCCTACAGTACGTCCCTTAAGTTCGTATCCACGATTGGCTTCACGCAACCACTGGCCAGATCGTATTTGTTGGTCACCCCGATTCAGATTGTTCATTAGACTGAGCAACATACCGATCATATGTTCACCTACAGCATCCCGATTGCCTTCATTGGCCGGAATTAACAGCACATCTCTTTGCGCAGCAACTGTATCGTCGATATTGTCCATACCTGCACCAGCACGGGCGATAAAGCGGAGGTTTGGTGCTAGGTCAAAAAAAGCCTTATCTACCTGAAATTTGGAACGGATAACCATACCGGAGTAATTGGAGATGATTTTTTCAGCTTCTTCTCGGCTGATATCCGGTTGATAATGGTAGGCAATACCCGCTTCTTCAAATTTCTCAAGCATGATTTCATGAATGTCGTCGACGATCAAAATGGTAGTTTTCATTCAGTTATTTTTTTATGTGGGACTGATCAGTGAATACTGTTGTGGTGTAGTACGATGATTTAGATCCCAGCGTCATGATTATGGTTGATCTGCATAAAATCTACAGATAATAATTTGTTTAATTGTTGTTGTTTCATGCGGTTAGGCATTATTTTCATGCCAAAATTTCGCATTCTTATCAGGAATGGATTCTCCCATTGTGCGATTTTTCCTATCCTCCAGGAAGTATTACAGATGTAATTTACCCGATCCAATCTTCTTTTTTCGAATCCTTGAAAAGCCAAACTAACGGAAGCTGCGGTCTGGAGTTCATCCACGAGAACAGCAACATCTTCAATAGCCTGACAGGCTCCCTGGCCCAAGTTGGGAGTCGTTGCATGTCCAGCGTCACCCAATAATAGGATATTGTCAAAAGCGAGTTGCTGAAGTGGTTCGATGTCAATGATGTCATTTGCAATTAGCTCGCTATCCTTTGTTTCCGAAAGAATCGTTGGAATAGGGGCATGATAATCTTTAAAATTTTCGAGGAGCTCCTTTGTCTTCCAGTTTTTTAAGACCGGATTTTGTGCCTCAGTATTGATGCATGCGTACCAATAGATGCGGTTATTGACAAGTGGGGTCATCCCAAAGCGGCCTTTGCTGCCCCAGGTTTCTGTCCCCTTACTGAGCTGTATACTGCTATTATCGATGGTGGCCCGCCAACAGGTATAGCCTGAATAGCGAGGTGCCGAACCCGGTATGAGTTGTTGTCGTAGTGCTGAGTGTACACCATCGGCAATCAAAAGGGCTTGGCCGCGTACATGGCTTCCGTCTGCGAAATAAACTTGAATATCTTCTCCCTCCCGTTCAAAGGAAACGGCACGTTTGCCGAGATGAACTTGTCCATTGGGGATTTTGGATAAGAGAAACTGATGCAGATCTGCCCGATGGATAGCGAAATTGTCCTGTTGATATTTTTGACTGATTGACCTGGTGTCTGGTTCAACAAGAATATTTCCCTTTTGATCCAAGACATTATAAGATGCAAGGTAATGCCCTATCGGAACGATTTCATCCTTCAATCCGAGATGTTCCAAAGCTTGCATGGCGTTGGCTGCGAGCCCGAATCCAGCACCTATGCCTTTGAGTTCAATGGCGCTTTCATAGACATGTGCTTCAATACCTACTTTTGCAAGCCCTATTGCAGCACATAATCCAGCGATACCTCCGCCTACGATAATAAATGTGCTGTCCGTCGAATGCATATTAAAGACTGTTTGCTATTTCGTTTGTTAAACCGACAAAATCATCTACCGTCAATCGTTCTGCGCGTAGCTCGTACAGTGGATTGTCGGACATTTTATCTTTGGGAACAACGCCCGAAAGTGAGTTACGGAGGGTTTTACGACGTTGATTGAAGCCCGCTTTAACAACACGCCAAAATAGTTTTTCATCACAATTCAATTGTTCACGGTCATTGCGCGTCATGCGGATAACGCCCGACAATACTTTTGGCGGTGGATTAAAAGCTCCTGCTTTTACAGTAAAAAGGTATTCTACTTTATAATAGGCTTGTAAAAAGACACTCAAGATACCATATTCCTTGCTGCCCGCCTTAGCTGTACAACGTTCGGCTACTTCTTTCTGGAACATACCCGTCATTTGAACGACACGTTGGCGTTCATCCAAAATTTTAAAGAGAATCTGGGAGGAGATGTTGTAAGGGAAATTGCCAATGACAGCCATTTTCTCACCAAAATACTGTGAAAAGTCAAGGTTTAGGAAATCACCGTGGATCAATCGCTTACCCAATTGGGGATATTTATCGTCCAAATAAGCAATGGATTCGTCATCCACATCGATCAAATAGGTTTCATATTCCTCTTTTTGCAAGAGAAAATCAGAAAGTACACCCATTCCTGGACCTACTTCAAGCACTTGGCTAAAACCCAATTTAGGATCCAATGCTTCCACAATCTTTTGTGCAGCATTTTTATCGTTCAAGAAATGCTGTCCTAAATGTTTTTTTGCTCTTACTGTGCTCATGTTGCAAAAGTAAAAAATAAATAAGTGAAAAGTCATTCTAAGAAAAAAATCCCTATTTTTGAATCAAAGCATTTAAATAGAATGAGCGATAAATTAAAAATCGGAATTACCGTAGGCGATATTAACGGCATTGGACTTGAAGTCATCATTAAATCTTTGGTAGATCAGCGTATGTGCGATTTCTTTACGCCAGTGGTTTACGGAAATACAAAGGTTGCTTCTTTTCACCGTAAAGCGATCGGTGTAAATGATTTTAGTTTTAACGTAATCAATGATGCTGAGCAGGCGCATTCCAAAAGAGCAAATATGATCAATTGCTGGCAGGAAGACGTCAAGATTTCGTTGGGTGAAGAAAACGAAATTGGCGGTAAATATGCCTTCCTTTCGTTGGAGAAAGCTGTTGAGGACCTGAAAGCTGGCAAAATTGATGCTTTAGTGACTGCCCCAATTAATAAGCATAATATTCAACAGGAGGGATTTCAATTTCCGGGCCATACCGAATACCTGCAGGCCAAAGTAGAGGCTGATGATGTATTGATGTTTATGGTTTGTGATGAATTGCGTATTGGTGTGGTAACAGGTCATATTCCACTGCATGAGGTTGCGGCTAATATTACCGAAGAAGCTATTCTTAAAAAGCTAGCCCTGATGAATGACTCGTTGAAGAAAGATTTTTGGATTGAAAAGCCTAAGATCGCAGTTTTGGGACTAAATCCACATGCTGGCGATCATGGGATTATTGGCACCGAAGATGATCAGATCATTAGACCTACCGTAGAAAAAGCAAACGAACAGGGGATCTTCTGCTTTGGTCCATATCCTGCCGATGGATTCTTCGCAAAAGGTGCTTATGAGAAATTCGATGCGGTACTCGCGATGTACCATGACCAGGGGTTAATCCCTTTTAAGCATATTGCCAAAGGTGCCGGTGTAAACTTTACAGCCGGTTTACCTATCGTACGCACTTCGCCAGATCATGGTACAGGCTATGATATTGCTGGAAAAAACTTAGCTTCTGAAAGCTCTTTTGTAGAGGCAATTTTCTCGGCTTTACATATTGTAAAACGCCGTCGTGAACAAGCCGAATTACTTAAAAATCCACTTGCTTTCCGTAAGTTGTCCAAAGATAGGGATTAGGGAAAAAAATTGTTACTTTTGCAAACTGTTTGGTTTTTTACCTGCTGTTTTGACTATGTACGATAATTTACAACATCCAATCTTTTCAATCATTAAGGAACTCGCCGAGACAACAAATACAGAATGTTATGTCATTGGGGGGTATGTTCGCGACTATATTATGAAGCGGCCTTTTAAGAATGATGTGGATATTGTTGTCGTCGGCAGCGGCATTGAATTTGCGACTTTATTGGGTGATAGGCTACATACTAAAGTTGCTGTCTACAAGAATTTTGGTACAGCAATGCTGGTTTATGAAGGACTCAATGTGGAGTTTGTCGGTGCCCGAAGGGAATCTTATCGTGCCAATTCACGTAAGCCTATTGTGGAAGACGGTACCTTATCCGATGATCAAAATCGACGTGATTTTACGATCAACGCGATGGCGTTTTCTTTGAATAAAGCGGATTATGGTACTTTAGTGGATCCATTTGACGGCGTGCAAGATCTTGAACAGCGCGTTATTCGAACGCCTCTGGATCCGATAGAAACGTTTTCCGATGATCCACTGCGTATGATGCGGGCTATCCGTTTTGCGACACAGCTAAATTTTAAAATCACGATTGATGCGATCAAAGCGATTAGCGATACCAAAGAGCGAATAAAGATTATCTCGAAAGAACGTATTATCGATGAAATCAATAAGATTATTCTCTCACCTAAGCCGTCAGTCGGTTTTAAATATCTTTTTGATACCGGTCTCCTGGAATTGATCTTTCCGGCCATGTATAATTTACACGGAGTTGATGTCATTGATGGCAAAGGCCATAAAGATAATTTCTACCATACGTTGGAAGTGTTGGATAATGTATGCGAATTGTCTGAAGACCTTTGGTTACGTTGGGCAGCGATTATGCATGATATTGCCAAACCGGCAACAAAACGTTTCGATAAAAAGCTCGGCTGGACGTTTCATGGCCACGAAGATCGTGGTGCACGTATGGTACCAAAGCTTTTTGCTGAATTGAAGCTGCCGCTCCATGAGAAAATGAAATTTGTTCAGAAGCTGGTACAATTGCATCTTCGGCCTATTGTCTTGGCGCAGGATATCGTAACGGATTCTGCTGTCCGTCGTCTCTTGTTTGAGGCGGGGGATGATATTGAAGCCCTTATGATGCTATGCCATGCGGATGTGACCACAAAAAATGAGTTTAAAAAGAAAAAATATCGTCAGAATTTTGAACTTGTCAAACAAAAATTGAAGGACGTCGAAGAGCGGGACAAGGTTCGAAACTGGCAGCCGCCGATCAGTGGAGAGGATATCATGGTCCTATTTGGCTTAGCGCCAGGGCGTACTGTAGGCCAGCTGAAAAATTTGATTCGTGAGGCTATTCTAGAGGGCGATATTCCAAATTCCAGAGTAGAAGCTTATCAATTCTTGGTGAAAAAAGCAGGGGAAATGAACCTGACGATCAAACAAGAAATCCCATTGGAAATTTCCAATTCTTAAAATATAGTATTAATTTTAGAGGGTTAAAAGAAGAAAATAGCAGAGATGGCAATTTATAGATTTAGAGTTACTTTTGAGGATTATGAAGATGTATATCGTGAGATCGACATGCCTTCTAAAAGTACATTTATAGACCTGCATGAGGAAATCCATAAATCAACAGGTTATGCTGCGGATGCATCTTCCTCGTTCTATGTGAGCAATGATCAGTGGAAAAAGGGAACGGAGATTGCATTCAAGCCTACACAACGTAAAAAAGATGCTGAGGTATTGTTGATGGAGAATATCCGTTTAAGTAAGTTTATTGATGATCCACATCAGAAATTTTACTACGTTTACAATTTTGATCGTCCTTATGATTTCCAGGTTGAATTGATCAAGATCTTGAAGGAAGAGGATGGAAAAGACTATCCGGCGCTGTTTAAGTCTATGGGTCAGGTTCCCAAAACTATGACTGCGGCTAATTTCCCCGTGTCAGATTCGGTTGAAGAGGACGATTATGTGGAGGAAGACGATACGCAATATGGCGTCGATGATGAAGACGAATTGGATGGCTTCGACAGCGATGGTGACGATGAGGAAGAGGGCGAAGAAGGTGAAGAGCGTGAAGAATCCAACGGCTACGAAGACGAATATTAATTAAGAAGACTTTACAGGTTCTTTTCAGCCTGTGAAGTGCTATATTATGGCAAATAAAAAAACATTGATAGCCATTGTGGGGCCAACTGCTGTTGGTAAGACTACAATGGCTATTTCATTGGCGCAATATTTTAAAACAGCGATAATTTCTGCTGACTCTCGTCAGTTCTATCGGGAAATGTCTATTGGTACGGCTAAACCAGATCCAGCGGAACTTGCTGCTGCTCCTCATTATTTCATTGATTCACACTCCATCACGCAGGATTATTCTGCAGGCGATTTTGAACGTGAGGCCTTACTGAAACTAGAAGAGTTATTTCAATTGCATGACGTCGTCATTATGGTAGGTGGATCAGGCTTGTTTGTACGGGCCCTATGCGAAGGATTGGATGATCTACCCAAGGCCGGAGATGAAGTGCGCGAGCGACTTAATCATGAACTTGCAGTATTGGGATTGGAGGTCTTAAAAGATCGATTGAAAAGTATTGACCCTGCATATTTTGAAACGGCAGACATCGATAATCCGCAACGTGTCGTACGGGCGCTTGAAGTTTTTGAGGCGACTGGTAAACCGATGTCATTTTACCATAAGAAAGATGTCGAGAAAAGACCTTTTGATATCCTTACCATTGGCTTGAATATGGATCGGGCGAACTTGTATGAAAGGATCAATTTACGTGTAGATTTGATGATGAAAAATGGCTTACTGGACGAAGTGAAAGCTTTACTTCCTTTCAGAACGAAGCCTGCATTGCTCACTGTTGGTTACGCTGAGTTGTTTGATTATCTCGATGGCAAGCAGTCTTTGACGGAAGCGACCGAGAAAATCAAACAAAATTCGAGACGTTATGCCAAGCGACAGATTACATGGTTTAAAAAATATGGCAATACGCATTGGTTTCAGTCCCAGGAGACAGCTGCTATAATTGATTTTATTCAAAAGGAGCTGACAGGAGAGCATTCCTAAGGATCTAGCAGCAGTGAACTAGATGTTATCCCGAAGGTTCAGACGAGGTATATAGACCGCGTTTCAAGGTATGCATAACGTATATAGGCCATAAAAAAAGCCTTTGTTATTCATAACAAAGGCTTTTTTTATTTCTTCTTAGAAATTACTTCACTAAATAGTTCCATCCGAATGGATCTTCTACTTTACCATAACGCAAGTCGTTGAGGTAATTCAAAACACGATTTGAAAACTCGCGGCCCTCTACTGGTGGCAAGTGATAATCTTGTCCTTCAAAACCGATACGGCTGATATCCGTAATTGTGGCTGCAGTACCAGCTGCGAAAGCTTCCGTTACTGTACCGGCTTTAATACCGTCGATTAGTTCTTGAATAGATACCTTTCTCTGCTCGGCTTTATAACCCCATTTCTCCGCCAATTCCATAATTGTACGGCGTGTCACACCGTGTAAGATTGTATCACCATGTGGTGTGATAATCGTATCGCCAATGCGGAAAATAAGGTTTGCCGTACCTGCTTCTTCAATGTATTTATGTTCAGAAGCATCTGTCCACATAATTTGGTCATAACCTTCGTCATTGGCCAATTGTGTTGGGTAAAGCGATAAGGCGTAGTTACCTGCATTTTTAGAAAAACCAACACCACCCTCTGCTGCACGTGTATAGTAGGTCTCCACTTTTAAGCTGATTGCTTTGCTATAATATGCGCCTACAGGGCCAGTGATAATGATAAATTTGTATGACTTAGAAGGGTGTACACCTAATGCCGCTTCTGTTGCGAACATAAAAGGACGGATGTACAATGATGAACCTTCTTTTGCCGGGATCCAGTTACGGTCGATGTCCAATAGTTTGCTTAGACCATCCATAAAAATTTCCTCAGGCACCTCCGGCATTTGAAGACGTGCGGCAGATTTATTGAATCTTTCCCAGTTTCTGTCCGGACGGAAGATACTCACTGTTCCATCTGCAAATTTATAAGCTTTGATTCCTTCAAAGATCGCTTGACCATAATGTAAAGCGGACATCGAAGGACTAATACTGATATCTCCATAAGGGACGATGCTGACATCTTTCCATTCACCGTCATCATAGTTTGCGACCAGCATGTGGTCGGATAAAATCTTTCCGAATTTTAGATTGTCGAAATCTACTTGCGAGAGTCTTGAATTTTGAGTTGGCTCTACGCGAATTGAATAGTTCTCTGTCGCGTTCATCTTATTATTTAATTACTTAGGCTAAGTTAGGAAAAAAATGAAATATAAGTTGCACATGTACCTGTATAATTTACCAGCCTGGCTATGCCTTTTATTTCGGACAGTTGTTCCCTATTTTACTACACTTTTTTTTGAAATGGAAGAATTTCACTTCATATCTCTCGGTTATCCTGTATTAATAATTAAATGTGTTAATTTTTTATTAATTAATACACTCTTTTCATATTATGGCATAAAGTTTGGCTGTAAAGAATGCGGTCCTTTAGATGGGCATTCTGGTCCGCAGTAACGCTATAAAATCACTTATCATAAAAATAAACTTAGTATGGAATTGACGCACAGTCTAAACAAAAGTAACGAAGTAGCAGCAGGCGATAATCGCTCCTTGTTACAGGGTGATGTTGAAGTTCAGAAGAAAGGTATTTCTATGAATTTTATTCTTGGTTTTTTTGTTTTTTTATATAAAACGGCAATTAAACCTTAACAAACCTCCATTATAGTCTAAGCTTTCTTGAGCTTATCAATTAGACGAACTCACAGCAGTTCTTTAAAACAACAAAATTCAGCAATACGAGATTAGCCAAAATAAGGTTTCCAAAAATTTTGGCTAATCTCCAGCCGGAGACCGTGCTATTATTCGGTCGCTGTGCCGTATTTTTAAGTTGATATGCCGTATTATTCGGCGAGTATTTTCAGGAGCGGCTCGAGATATTCGCGGCTGTTACTCAATCTTGGAACCTTATTTTGTCCACCTAGCTTACCTCTTGATTTCATCCATTTATAGAATGTATCTTCGGGCGCATTGTGTACAATAGGTGGTCGAAGCGCCATATTCTTAAAACGTTTGGCGTCATAATCCGAATTGATTTCACGGAGTTTAGCATCCAATATTTCACAAAAACGCCTAAAATCATTGGGTTGTTGTTCAAATTCTATCACCCATTCGTGTGCTCCGGCCTCGGCATCTTTAAAATAGACCGGTCCAGCGGTATAATCTCTGATTCGTGCCTGTGTCAATTTGCTCGCTTCGGCCAAGGCTTGTTCGGCGTTGTCAACAATAACCTCTTCGCCAAAGGTGTTAATATATTGTTTGGTTCGTCCTGAGATCTGAAAGCGATAGGGAGACAATGACGTAAACCTGATGGTATCTCCAATTTTATAACGCCACAAACCCGCATTGGTTGAAATGATCAATGCATAGTTTTTTCCGAGCTCCACCTGATCCAAACGTAAGGTTGACGGATTTTCTTCGTGCATTCGTTCAGTAGGTAAGAATTCGTAATAAATACCATAATCTAGCATGAGCAGAAGATCTTCCGAATCAGATTGATCCTGTAAGCCAAAATATCCTTCTGAGGCATTATAATTCTCGAGATAATACATGTTGTCCGAAGGGATCAATTTTTGGAATTGCTCGCGGTAAGGTTTGAAGCTTACTCCGCCATGTCCATAAAATTCTAGATTTGGCCATACCTCAAGCAAGTTGTCTTTGCCTGTAATCTCAAGAATACGCTTGGCCATAACAATATTCCATGTCGGTACGCCAGCTAAGCTCGTTACATTTTCTTTAAGTGTAATTTGGGCAATCTGCTCAATTTTCTCTTCAAAGTTTGGGTTTAAAGTAACTTCCATATTGGGCGTTCGCTTAAATTCGGCCCAGAAAGGAAGGTTACGGATGAGGATTGATGAAAGATCACCGTAGTAGGAATCCGGACTGAAATTGTTGATCTGTGAAGAACCACCAATAACAACTGATTTTCCCGTAAATACGCGATTTTCAGGTCTATTATGACAGTATATTGTGAGCATATCTTTACCGCCCTGGAAGTGACACTCTTCGAGTGCTTCCTCACTAACGGGAATAAATTTGCTGCGATCAGATGTGGTGCCAGAAGACTTGGCAAACCATTTGATATCAGAAGGCCACAGGATATTCTGTTCTCCTTTTATCATGCGATCAACGTAGCCCTTGATATCATCATAGTCCTGTATCGGGACGCGTTCTTTGAAGATCTCTGGGGTTAATATACTTGTATAATCGTATTTTTTTCCCCATTCCGTCGCTTCAGCAGTGGCAATTAAACTCTGAAACCATTCTTCTTGTACATCGTGTGGGTATTTCATGAACAGTTCAATCTGGTGAATTCTTTTTTTCATGAACCAAGTAAAAATGGAGTTTAATAAGGCCATAGGGGGAGGGATTCTTTAATCTTTAAAATTTTTTCCTTCTTAATTCAAAATGTCGACCGAGATAAAATTTACGGGCAAGCTCATTATCTGCAATTTCCTCAGGGGTACCCGTCAGCATGATCTTTCCTTCGGTTAGGAGGTAGGCCCTGTCCGTAATAGATAGTGTTTCCTGTACGTTGTGGTCGGTAATTAAGATGCCGATGTTACGGGTTTTGAGCTTGGCTACAATCGTCTGAATTTCTTCTACGGCGATCGGGTCAACCCCTGCAAAAGGTTCATCCAGAAGAATAAAGGATGGATTAGCAGCTAATGCTCGCGCAATTTCGGTACGTCGACGCTCACCACCGGACAACAAATCACCTCTGTTTTTACGGACACGGTGTAAGCTGAATTCTGTGAGTAGTTCTTCCAATTTTGCCAAACGTTCTTCTTTATTCGGATAATGGATTTCTAATACTGCCAGGATGTTGTTTTCTACGGAGAGCTTCCGAAAAACCGATGCTTCCTGAGCGAGATAACCTATTCCACGTTGTGCGCGTTGATACATCGCATCCTGCGTAATCTCCTGATCGTCGAGAAATACTTTCCCTTCATTGGGCTTGATAAGACCAACAATCATATAGAATGAGGTCGTTTTTCCTGCCCCATTAGGGCCCAATAACCCGACAATCTCGCCTTGTTCCACATGGAAGGAAACATTGTTGACAACGGTACGCTGCTTATATTTTTTTATGAGATGTTCTGCCTTTAAAATCATCTTCGTGGAATGTCTTGTGTTGTATGTATCTGTTCAATAGGACTAATTAAAACCCTCACCATTCTTTCATGCCTGGTATCTAATCCAGTATGGGGGGATGCCCGACCAAATCTTGTGTAAATATATTTAATATCTTCTTACTAATGCAATACTAATACTTAATCCCTTTGATGTTGAGCTGTAAGTTTCTTTTGTTGCGCCACACATTCTCTTCAATGCTGTAGCAGATGTCGAAACTTTGCCCAGAATTGATGTGTGTGATATGTTCTGCCAGTCCAAAACCGATACAGTCAAATGAAGGAGAGTCTTCTTGAATAACCGTCATCTTGAGGTGATTGGTGCCCACAATAAAAGCCTGTCCTACTGCATTTACCTTTTTACTGAGGAAAATAGGGGATTCATTTTGGGGCCCGAAAGGCTCAAACTGCTGGAGAATACGGAAGAACTTAGCATCGATATCTTTCAATGCCAACTTTGCATCGATCAAAATTTCTTGGGTCAGCATTTCAGGACTGATACGTCGCGATACCACTTCCTCAAAACGATCCTGGAATAGCGTGACATTATCTAAGGACATCGTTAGTCCGGCAGCATATTTATGACCACCAAATTGCTCCAACAAGTCAGCGCATTCGCTTAAGGCTTCATACAAGTCAAAACCCAGTACCGAACGGCAGGAACCTGCAATATGACCATTTGTTTCGGTCAATATAATCGTCGGACGGTAATATTTTTCGGTCAGACGGGAAGCGACAATACCAATGACACCTTTGTGCCAGTCGGCTTTATACAATACCGTGGATTTTCGGCTTTTAAGAAGAACATTATCCTCAATCAGTGCAAGCGCTTCTTCTGTTATTTTGAGATCAAAGTCTTTCCGTACATTGTTTTGATCGTCTATGCTAGAACTGAAGTCTTTGGCTTCTTGTAGCGATTTGGAGATCAAAAGTTTGACGGCGTCCTTAGCATGGTCTATTCTGCCCGCTGCATTAATGCGGGGGCCGATCTGGAACACGATGTCGTTCACTGTAAAGATCTTCGTTCGATTATTGGATAAATCAATCAGTGCCTTTAGTCCGACGCAGGGATTCGTATTAAGTTTAATAAGGCCAAAGTGGCTAAGTATTCTATTTTCGCCGGTAATAGGAACAATGTCCGAAGCAATACTCACGGCCACAAGATCCAAAAACTGATAACAGGCATTGATATCCATGCCATTGGTGAGTATAAAAGCCTGAATAATCTTAAAGCCTATTCCACAACCTGAAAGTTCTTTGTAAGGGTATTCACAGTCTGCACGCTTGGGATCTAACACGGCGTAGGCTTTGGGAAGTTCCTCACCGGGAAGGTGGTGGTCGCCAATGATAAAATCAATTCCTTTGCTATTTGCGTAATCTATTTTATCGATTGCCTTGATACCGCAGTCCAATGCAATAATTAAGCTGAAACCATTTGCTGCGGCATAGTCAATACCCTGTGTGGAGATTCCATAGCCTTCGGCATAGCGGTCTGGAATATAAAACTCCAGCTGGCTATGAAATTCCCTGAAAAAACTATAAACAACGGCAACAGCTGTTGTACCGTCTACGTCATAGTCTCCATAGATGAGTATTTTTTCTTTGTTGCCAATGGCTTGGATGATCCGGGTGATGGCTTTTTCCATGTCCCGCATCAAAAATGGATCGTGCAAATCCGATAATTGAGGCCTAAAAAACTGCTTTGATTCGTCAAAAGTCTCCACTCCTCTGCTCACGAGCAACTCTGCCAAGACAGTGTTGATGTTTAATTCCTCGCGCAGTTTGTTGGTTATTTTGACATCAGTTTTAGATTTTAGTACCCACCTTTTTTGCATATCTTTGCACAATATTTTAAGTGTAAATATACGTTTTAAGGCTGGACTTACCTAATTCCTAAACCCGGTATTGATCCGCTGTTGCTTAACGTGCATATTCCCAATGTTTTAAATATGGTGCAGGCTTATTCTTTATATGAAGGTTCTTTTTCAGTCGACAAAAGCAGAAAATTTATACCCTTTGATCCGTTAATAGACAAGCCCCAGGACCGGCCAGGCTCCCTATTTATTCAAGTTCACCCCTTTTTGATCGAAACTGATGCGGGACTTGTGCTCTGTGATACCGGTCTTGGTTATACGGATGACAGTGCTGTGCTACAGCTGCATCATAATATCCGTAAGACTGGCTTTAGACCCGAAGATGTAAAATATGTACTGATGTCCCATCTTCATAAGGATCATGCCGGGGGGATGGTCACATTTGAAAACGGAACAGGACGTATCGCATTTCCTGAAGCCGAATATATTGTTCAGCGTGGCGAATGGGAAGACGCCTATTCAGGCATCTCCAGTTCATACAGGACCGAGATTTTTGATGTGATTCAACGCAGTGGAAATTTGGTACTGGTGGAAGGTGAAGGAAAAATAAATGATGAAATCAGCTATGCGCTCAATGGTGGACATACCGCGCATCATCAGGCATTTCATATTCAAACGGATGATCAGCACTATTTCTTTGGCGGAGATGTATTACCTGAGCCTGAAGAAATTTTCCATAATTATGTCGCCAAATATGATGTCGATGGTCGGCGCTCCAAAGCCTTGCGTCAGGAGTATTGGGCAGAAGGCGCGCCAGCGGGCTGGATTTTTTTGTTTTATCATTCTAAAAATATAACCATTGGCCGTAGTCAGATCCGGGAAGATGGAACCTATAAGCTAGTTGACGCAAAGTCATAAAGGAAAAACCTCCATGACCTTTTGGGAACATGGAGGTTTTTGGAAGGTTTAGTATCCCGGATTTTGTGGGAAGGCTGCACCAGTGTTACTGTCGATAACCTCTTGTGGAATAGGCCAAAGAATAAATTCTTTTTTCACCACATTTTTCGATTGTGTGTTTAACGTTTGCACGCGGCGTAAAAAGACATCCTCACCGAAACGGGCAAGGGTCATGCGACGCATTTCCTCACCAATAAGCTCGCGGGCGCGTTCGTCGAGAATCAGATCCGCATTGATCGCTGCGGCATCGATTAATGACGCTTTTGCACGGGCACGGACAGCATTGATGGCATCCTTAGCTTGTGCCGGTTTATTGGCACGCCAGTATGCTTCAGCCAATAGCAGGTAAGTTTCGGCCAAACGTACTTTCACACGGTCCTTCATATTTCCTTCAAATGCAGGGTCAACAGCTGTCTTTCTGTAGAAAAATTTGGTTGTTGTCGGGAACACGTTGCCTGATTCTTTGATCGCGTCAGTAAGTACGATCTTCTTGCCATAAAGTTCAGGTACGGAAGGATCGTTATAATACCAATCGCGTTTGATATTGAAAGAAGAATTTCTGACATCCTGTTTTTCATAACTATCCAGCCACCATTGGTAAGGGCGTACGTGCCCAAGACCTCTTCCTCCAAGTGAGTCGGCCAAGGCAAATCCTTTTTGTTGTGAATAGAAAGGAACCCACGCGCGTTTGCTCCAATCGGTGTAGCGGTCGCCACCTCCTTGTGTATTGTATTCCAATTGGATGGCCCAGATGGTTTCTTGATTGCCGGAACCGCGATTTTGATTGTTTTCGATAAACATATCGTGGAAATAATCCCCGGGTTTATCTTTTTCGGCACCAAAACGTTGATTGTTCAATTTAAAGTAACCACTTTGAATAACTTTGTTGGCAGCTTCTGCAGCTAAATCAGGCTGTCCAGCTTCGATATATGCTTCTGCCAGGTAGTGTAAAGCAGCCCATTTCGTCAATTTCCCTTCCTGAATTGTTCCTGGATTGTCGGGTAGGTTTTCACTTGCATACTTAAGGTCTTCAATCATGTGCGTCAAGATTTCAGCTTTCGGTGTACGCGTGAAATCACGACGGGGTGTTTCGGATACTTTGTCCACCCAAGGCACATCGCCGTACAGGTTGACTAAGTAGCGATAACTGTAGGCACGGAAGAAACGAGCCGTTGCTTCCACACGTTTTGGATCGTTGTCCTTGTCTGTCCAGCTCGAAGCAGGAGTTAGCGTATAATTGCTGAATGGAGCCAATGTAGCGTCTGTACCTGTGGTTTTGATAGCAACGATATCTGTTCCGACCTGTAACGCCTCCTGTGGAGTTGCTCCTTGGGAAAAGATACTACCGTTCCAGGTCAGGAATTCCATGCGGGCATAAGAGTATAAACCATTTAGTCCAGCTTCGAAGCCTTTCGTATTGATATAGGTATTATCAGGTGACTGAAAGCTGCTGGTGTCTTCATTTAAGAAGTTCTTGCTGCAGCCTGTAAAAAGTAAGCTTAGGCCAGCTAGCATTGTATATAAAGTTGTATTTCTTTTCTTCATGATCTTGATGTGTTTAGAATTGGACATTTATTCCCAATGAGAATGTTCTCGCAACAGGATAAGGACTGGCAATATTTGTCGTTGTTGGATTACCTGTGGTCGAACTTACGCTCAATGCCTCTACGTTGTAACCTTTGATTTTGGAGAATGTATAGAGGTTACGGGCGTTAATAAATGCTTTAATGGAAGAGAGATTCAATCTTTTTAGAAAATCGCTATCAAAGGTATAGCCCAAAGTCCCTAACTCGCCAATAGGATGAATTGATATAATACGTATGGTTGTTTACTGGCGTGTATCCAGGGGATGGGATGTCTGTGTTTGTACACTCCGGTGTCTAGTAAGGCATGTCAGCAAGATAATTGGCGCCGTTGTTAGGTAAGAAACGTTCGATGTTTTTGAAATCATCTATTTTCGTTCCACCAAATGCCCCATTCATAAAGAACGACAGGGAGAAATTTTTGTACGTGAAATCATTGCCTATACCGAGTGTATAAGGTGATATTTTGTTCCCAATAATGGTACGGTCATTGGCATCGATTATACCGTCGTTGTTGAGGTCTGCTAACTTGGCATCGCCAGGTTTCGCTTTAGGTTGATAGGAGTTTGCGATGTCGTCGCCCTCTTGCCATACACCAATGACTTTATAGTCGTAGAATATACGGATAGGCTTTCCGATTAACCAGGCATTGGTCAAATCATCTTTTCCGTCAGCGCGCAGTTTGGTGATTTTATTGTTGTTATAAGCAAAGGTTGTATTTACATTCCATTGGAAATGGTCATTTTTGACAGGTATGGCATTCAAGGTAACTTCTATCCCTTTGTTGGAAGTTTCACCGATATTGGTCAAAATGGTGTTATAGCCGTTCATGACAGGGACCTGTTCACTTAATAAAAGATCCGATGTCTTAGAGGAGTAGTAGTCGATCGTTCCTGAAAGTCTATTTTTGAGAATCCCAAAATCCAAACCAAGGTTTAATGAAGCTGTCGTTTCCCACGTTAGATTGCTTCCACGGCCATTGAAATTCATCACAAGTCCTTTGACTGGATCAAGACCATAAATATAATCGACGTTGGTCAGACGGTCATAAGTTTGATAAGGTGATACGGCCTGATTTCCATTTTTACCATAAGAAACACGAAGTTTTAACAAGTCGAAATAGTCCTGCACATTCCCTTCTTTAGAAATTACCCAGGCTCCTGCAACGGATGGGAAAAATGCATATCGGTTGTTAACAGAAAATGCGCTATAACCGTCCGAACGACCTGTTAAGGTTAATAGGTAACGATCCTTAAAGGCATAGTTGATTCTTCCCATATAGGAAATCATCGCTGTATTTTGAAGGTTGGATTCGATCTTAAGATTTTTAGAGGCAGAAGCCATGTTGTTATATCCGGCATCTGATACAAAATCGTCTCCATTCATTTTTGAAGTTTTCAAATTTGTTTTCTGGGAAGAATAGAGGCCCACGACATTGATCTTATGGTCACCAAAGGTAGGGTCATAGGTCAAGAGATTTTCCCAGGTCCAGTCCCAGAAATGCTCATTGTAAATTGATCCGGTACCATTCACGCCGCGTCCTGTGACCGTATTTGAGCCATAGTAGGAGTTTTCGTTAATATTTCGGTAGTTGGTTCCGAAGGTGGTTTTGAAACTTAATCCTTCAATAGGGAGTTTCACATCAAGCCAAGTATTCGCATAGACCGTTCTTCTGGTCTGATCCCATTGGCCTTTTTCGTCTGCGAAAGGGTGTGCCCACAAGGTTTGTGCGTACATCGGGTACGTTACAGCAGTGCCATCGGCATCACGGTTTTTACTGTAAGGGGAAAGTTTTACAACACTTTCAAGGTTAGGCTGTACGCCGTCACGGTTCCCTTGAGAAGCCTGCATGGTCATTCCTAGCTTTAACCAAGAGCTTAAACTTTGGTTGAGGTTTAGATTGACATTATATCTTTCGTAGGGCGTGTTTTTTACCACACCATCTTGATTTAGGTAGCTTACAGATGCATAATAATCGGATTTATCCGTTCCACCCGAAAAACTGAGTTGATGTTCCTGAATGGGAGCGCCACTATTGAATACTTCGTCCTGCCAATTGACTTCTTCCCCTTTTTTGTATTGTTCTAATACGTTGGCAAAAAGATAATTTTCTGGGTTGAGCTGATCGCCGGTTTTTCCTTTCGAAGCCTGGTAATCACGCATAAATTGGATGTACTGTGGACCGTTCATCAATTTAAGGCGGCGTTCTACACTTTGAACCCCAAAATAGCCGTTGTAATTGATGCGTGCTTTCCCTGCGGCACCCTTTTTTCAGGTGATGAGGATAACGCCATTTGCAGCTCTTGAACCATAGATTGCGGTGGATGAAGCATCTTTCAGTACCGAGATACTGGCAATTGTATTGGAAGAGATATCGCCCAGGGAGCCACTAAAAGGAATTCCATCCAGGATAATTAGGGGTGCATTGGACGCCGAGATCGAGTTCTCACCGCGGATATTGATAGAAGCTGTTTCGCCAGGTTTGGCCGAACCGGAATTGATCGCTAAACCAGAAATCTTACCCTGAAGTTTATCGACAACATTCGGTGAATTTATTAGTTCCAGGGATTTTGCTTCAACTGTACCGATACTTCATGTCAAATCGCTCTTTTTCTGTTTACCATAACCTACGACCACAACTTCATCCAAAACATCCTCGGATTTTGTCAAGGTTATTTGTGCTGCTTGTGATACGGGAACTTCTTTCGCCGTAAATCCGATCGAGTTAAATGTTAGGATGGCACTTTTTGAACTGACGTTCAGTGAGAAGATTCCGTCTTGATTGGTTGTCGTTGCTGCCGCTTTACCTTTTTCAGAAACGGTAACCCCGCTTATTGGTTTCCCGGTTTCATCAATGACCTTTCCGGAGACGACCTGCTGAAAGGGTGAAAGACTGGTTATTGCAACTAAATTACGTGGGTTCGCTACCCCGTAAATAGGTGCCGCTAATGACAAGATTGATAATGGTGTCAGAAGGATGAGATGACTCTTTTTGACCATAGGTGTGTAATTTAGATTCAGTAAGTGTTTAATGCGGCAATTATAAAGAAATAAACCTTTGGCAATTCTATTGCTTCTTGGAACAAACGATTGCATGAACTACGAAAACGTTATAGAAATGGGTATTTGTAATGAAAATTGGAGCTAATAAAAGCTGATTTGTTCTGTTAGGAACTCGGATCGTTAATAGCCTATGTACCTCGAGCGTTTTTAGTGTTGTTCAGTTATGTCATCACGATGCCATACGTCGAAAAAAGGGATGAAATCGGTTAAAAGAGTCGTTTTTCTGCTCTTTTTTTAGTATTTTGGGGTAATTTGCTCTTTGTAGCCCATCCCGTTAGCTACCTGCGGATTCGTTTAAGATTGATTTTTTGGCTAAATTTGTGTTTTAGTAGCTAAGGGCTGATGCTGTTTTTCCTCAAAGTCTTTGTTTTTTTGCGAGAAAGAACCTTCAGCTTGCTTTTGTAATTGTGGTATACCACGTTATGAAGCTTATATTATTAGTATTTATTTAAATAGAAAATTATGTCTATTGTAAGAGAGTCCGATCTGATTGGAATTGGAAAAAAATTTCAAATTGAAACCGATGCGGGAGACAATATGGTTGTTGTTATCCATGACGATGGTAGACGGGAACTTTATCGCTATGATGACGAGGAGCATGAGTCACGTTGCGTCATGACACTCAATGACGATGAATCTCGGCAGATTGCGGGTATTATCGGTGGCTTGTCCTATAAGCCTAAAGCATTGGAGACAATTGAAGTTGCTTTGGACGATTTACGCATTGAATGGTACAAAGTGGAAGGCAAAAATGAGGGTGCTGGTAAGACAATTGGAGAGCTGGAAGTTCGTCAACGTACAGGCGCATCGATTATTGCTGGGATACGGGATGATGATACGGTTATAAATCCAGGACCGTCTTATTTGATTAGCCCAGGCACCACACTTGTCATCGCTGGAAAGAAGAATAATATTAAACTTTTGAAGGAAATTTTACTGTAATTTATGCTATCACATACCTTAATTCTGGAAATTGGAATCGCTGTAGGACTTGTTGCCATTGTTGGCCTAATAGCTAATAAGCTTAAGTTTTCTGTTATTCCATTTTTCATTATTATAGGAATGGTTTTGGGGCAGCACGCTCCGCAGGTTGGTCTGGTGGATTTAACATTTACAGAAAGTAAACCCTTTATAGATTTCATGGGACGGTTGGGTGTATTATTCCTGCTGTTCTACTTGGGACTTGAGTTTTCGGTCAATCGGCTGATTAAGTCCGGTAAAGCAATTGTCACCGGTGGGACAATTTACGTCTTATTGAACTTTACTTCAGGTTTGTTGATCGGATGGCTAATGGATATGCCATTTAAGGAGATGATGGTGTTATGCGGTATCATGACGAGTTCATCCACGGCCATTGTTGCAAAGGTGCTGACAGATCTCAAACGTACAGCCAACCCGGAGACGGAGGTGATCATGGGAATGATTATGTTCGATGACCTGTTTATAGCGATGCATATTTCTTTCCTTTCGGGCCTGATACTGACAGGAAGCAGTTCGTTTTGGACGGTAGCTGGAACTTCCTTACTGGCTTTGGGATTTATATTGGCCTTTTTGATTTTGGGCAGAAAACTGGTGCCTGCGATCGATCGCTTATTGAAGGAAAAAACTTCTGAATTATTTATATTGATCATCTTTGCCTTACTTTTTATTGTGGCAGGTTTCTCCGAAACCATCCATGTTGCGGAGGCTATCGGGGCATTGATGGCCGGCTTAGTGTTGGCGGATTCGCAATACATCAAAAAGATTGAATCGATGGTGCTGCCCTATAAGGACTTTTTTGGGGCCATGTTTTTCTTTAGTTTCGGATTGTCTATTGACATTATGTCCCTTGGAGGAGCTGTCTTTTGGGCTTCGATTGCAGCGCTGGTGACGGTGATGGGGAATCTTGCTTCGGGCTATTTTGCAGCTAAATTTTCGGGTATGAAACCTAAAACGTCCTTTGATATTGGTTTTACCTTGTCTGCACGGGGGGAGTTTTCCATTATCATGGCAAATATTGGTAAAGCAGGGGCTTTATTACCCGTTATTCAATCCTTTGTGGTCGTATATGTGCTCATTCTTTCCATTGTATCCCCACTATTGACCAAAGAGTCACGTAAGCTTTGGAAATTACTTTTCGGTGCGGATGCCAATAGTGCCAAGCCTTTGAAAAAGTTGAGCGATTTGGAAAACAATCAGGGCAGATAGACCTGCGGATAGGGTACAGCTCAAACGATGTTTTAGGAGAGGCATATAGCATATACAAACAAAACGGGGCTTTCCAATATTCTTGGATAGCCCTGTTTTGTTTGATTAGTCGGTGAATTTTACAAAAAACCCAGCTCCAGTTTTGCTTCTTCAGACATCATGTCTTTTGTCCAGGGTGGATCAAATGTCAATTCGACCAATGCTTCTTTGACACCTGCTACAGCAGCAACTTTTTCCTGAACTTCATTCATGATTTCGCCTGCCACGGGGCAGCCAGGAGCAGTCAGCGTCATTACAATCTTTGCAATACCCTCTTCCTTCGTAATGATTTCATATACAAGCCCCAAATCCACAATATTTGCGGGTTTCAGTTCAGGATCATAAATTGTTTCCAGTACAGCTTGGATTTGTGGCGCTAGACCCAGTTTATCTAATATAATGATACTCATTTATTCCGTTTTTTATCGTGAATAGCGTCCTGATAGATCGCTAATAATTTCGCTTCATTTATTTCAGGAGTAAAATTACTAAAATAGTAAGCAATACAGGTCTTTCTTATCTCATCTTTTTCATTTGTTGTTTTTGTGCTCCACTCCGTTAAGCATTGGATAATATCGTTTTTGTTGTGGGGATCGAACGTTTGTCCTGTTTTGCCGGGGATAATCAGTTCGGGGAGCGGGCCTAAATTGGAGCAAAGCACAGCTGTTCCGACTGAATAAGCCTCAAGAATCGTAATCGGCATCCCTTCAAAACAAATCGATGGTACAAGTAAAGCCTGTGCTTTGGCTATCAAGGGAAGTATTTCTGATCTCTTTTTAAAACCGAGGTAGGAAATATTCGCCTGGTGTTTAATGCTTCTCAAAACCTCATTTTCGAGCGGACCGCCGCCGATAATTGCTAGTTGAAAATCTGTGCCGATGAAAGCATCGATCAGCTGTAATATCCCCTTTTCATCTGAAAGACGACCGACATATACAAAGTGGGCCTGCGGACCCTCTGGTGCTATTGTCGTAGGAAAGACAAAATTCGGTTTGATCGCGAATTTAGTAGGCGGAAGATGCAAGGTCGATTCAACGAATATGTTCTTTGCAAAGGAGCTTAAATTGATGTAGCGATTTACTTTTGCCCAAGTTCCAATTTTGCGGTGAAACCAGTAATTCAGTGCGAGAAGAAATGTTTTTACTATCGAGTTGTTAAATGCTTTTTGTCGGACGGCTGTCCACGGAAACTCCTCTTGGAGTGAGTCCAGAAAGAGACGGTTGTGATGGTACAGTGTCGCCGAAGGGCATAGTAAACGAAAATTGTGCAGGGTCATGACCTGGGGGACGCCGAGTTTGGCAATGGTACGCACGATAATCGGGCCTGCTGCATAATGCGTGTTGTGAACGTGAACGATGTCTGGTTTAAACGCCCGAATTATTTTTTTGACACGTTGAGCAGCGCAAATATTCCAAAAAGATCCTATTGTCTGTAGTGCACCCTGCAACCCCTTTTTATTTTGAAACGTTAGCGTTTGGACCTCATGTCCTTGCGCGAGGAGGGAAGATTCCTGCTGAAATACAGTGTCTTCACCACCAGGATCTTGATAAAATGTATGGATAATCAGTATGCGCATAATAAAAGACTTATACAAATGTACAATTTTGAGGTGACTTCCTTTAAAGGGACAAAATTGCCATTTCTATATGATTATTGCTATATTCGCAAGATTCGATCGTAAAGATATATGCAACATTTACAACAACTCGTGATAGAGGCGATAGAGACAAGTCAATTTCCTGAAACACCATCAAATTTATATGATCCGATACGGTATATATTGACTTTGGGCGGAAAGAGGGTTCGACCTGTGCTGACATTGATGGCCGCCGAATTATTCGGCATGCAAGAGATGGAGGAAATTATCCCTGCTGCCAAAGCAGTGGAGTTTTTTCATAACTTTTCACTGATCCACGATGATCTGATGGATAAGGCTCCTTTAAGAAGAGGTAAAACGACAGTTCACGAAAAGTGGGATGCTAATATTGCCATATTGTCTGGAGACGGCTTGTTGGTCAAAGCGTATGAGGAAATTTCAAAGTGTAATCCTATTTACTTGCCTGCAACTTTGAAAATTTTGAGTAAAGTGGCTATGGAGGTATGTGAAGGCCAGCAATTAGATATGGATTATGAGAGCCGGGATTCGCTGACAATGCCTGAGTATCTTGAGATGATCCGTCTTAAAACTTCGGTGTTATTGGGCGGAGCATTACAGTTGGGGGCTATTCTGTCGGGAGCAGATGAACAGCAACAGCAGCTGATCTACGATTTTGGAGAGAACGTAGGCTTAGCATTTCAATTACAGGACGATATCTTGGATGCATATGGAGATCCAGATACCTTTGGAAAGATTGTTGGTGGTGATATCATGATCAATAAAAAAACTTTTTTATTGGTGAAGTTGATGGCAGTAATTTCGGATGATGATAAGACGGTTTTACAAGCCCTATTAAATGCCACTATAGAGACTGCTCCATCAAAAGTAGCGGATATGCTTGCCTTATACGAGAAGTATGCGATTAAAACTGCGGCCGACGAGTTGAAAGATAGCTATACGCAACGGGCATTTGAAAAAATGGAAGCATTGAATGTACCAAATGATCGCAAAGAAGCGTTATTAGTGTTAGCAAATAACCTTTTGGTAAGACAGCAATAAGTATAAATTCTATTAAAATTCGTATCTTGCCATTAAATGTTTTTTTTGTAAGAAAATAATTAAATAAATTTTTAGATTACGTTCATGGAGCCTTTAAAAATCACCGTATTTCAAGCATATTTATTCTGGGAAAATATTGAGAAGAATCTAAATAATCTAGCCTTGAGACTTTCCTCATTGCGTGAGAAAACGGATGTTATTATTCTCCCCGAAATGTTTAATACAGGCTTCACGAATAATGTCGAGAAATGTGCAGAACCTGCAAATGGACCTACGACAAGATGGCTATTTGAAATGGCAAGCTCACTTAACTGTGTTGTTGCCGGTTCTTTGATTATCGAAGAAGGTGGGAAATACTATAATCGCTTTGTATGGATGTTTCCAGACGGTAAATATGTAAAATATGATAAACGTCATCTTTTCGGATTATCCAAAGAAAGCGAGTACTTTGAGCCAGGAAATGAACGTATCCTGGTTGATATCAAAGGATGGAAAATCTGCCCGATGATCTGTTATGACCTGAGATTCCCAGTCTGGTCTAAAAATCAAAACGGAGCATATGATATTTTAGTGTATACCGCCAGCTGGCCAGACAAGCGCTCAGCACATTGGAGAGCTCTTATTCCGGCACGTGCAATAGAAAACCAAGCTTATGTTGTTGGGGTAAACCGTGTTGGGCACGACGGTAATGATATTTACTATTCTGGTGGCTCTATGTGTATATCCCCTCTTGGTGACGTGGTGTATTATAAACCGGAAGATGAGGACTTGTATACCTTTACCTTAAATCCGAACGACCTGTTGGAAGCACGCGAGAAATTTCCTTTCTTAAAAGATTCCGATTCTTTTTCAATCGGATAACATCCTCTAAATTAGGTACAATTGCAAGCATTTATTTTTTCTGAGAGTGCCTGATCTTATTGGTCAGAAAGAACCTTCAGTTTGATTTAATTGCTGTTGGTGTTTGCAAAGTTGTGAAGGTTTTGTTTGTATCCTTTTTATTTATTAAATTCAGTCTAGTATAAATCAAATTGTTATGATTTATCAACATCTACTTATGACATGTTGATAAAATTTTGTTTGAGACAGCTATATTAAAGCGTAATTTAGGCTAACTATTAGCCAAAATACGTTTAGCTTTTTCTCATATTGGATTAAAGACGACGTTTTATTATTAAAATAAGTTGCGTAAACAACCATAACCATTATTCATATGTTAGACCAAGATTTAGTATCACAAGAGTATTTTTATAATTTCTTAACAGGGAAATACTCAATTGCAGTTATGCGGAGATTACAGCGTAATCTCAAGGAGGCCGGGTTAAACATTACTTCTGAACAATGGAGTATCATGTATAACCTGTGGGTAGAAGAGGGACTCACCCAGCAGGAGCTTGCTGTTCGCACATTTCGAGATAAACCAAGTGTCACTCGATTAATTAATAACCTGGAAAGGGTAAATTTGGTTATCCGCGTTAATGATAAAAACGACAGACGGTCCAATCTGATCTATTTAACAAAAATAGGACGAAAGATGAAGGATGAAGGAATGAAGCAGGCAAAAAATACTA
Organism: Sphingobacterium sp. UBA865; assembly: GCF_002295765.1. Taxonomy (NCBI): domain Bacteria; kingdom Pseudomonadati; phylum Bacteroidota; class Sphingobacteriia; order Sphingobacteriales; family Sphingobacteriaceae; genus Sphingobacterium; species Sphingobacterium sp. UBA865. The sequence continues at coordinate 367,924 of NZ_DBGB01000031.1, forward strand.
TTGAACAGGCCTTAGGGGGCTTGGCCGACGATCAAATTGCCTTATCAAATACCATTCTGCATCGCGTACTGTTTAATCTGAAATAAAGATACTTAGTGAGGGGGTATTTTATTAGGGAACTATCAGCGTATAAAAAAGGTCCCCTATGTATTCAACATAGGGGACCTTTTTTATATGAATTTCTAGCAGTTAATCTTCGAAAAGTTTGCTTTCGAAATCTGTGTGGCTATTGACCAATTTACCTTCAGTTCCGAAATAGATTTCCTGAAAACTTAATGTCCGGATAGCATCTACCTTACGATAGAATTTATCTGCCGATACATCCGCAAGTGTTTTGAAGCCACAAGCTTCCATAATTTCGACTGTAGCACGTAATGTATTACGATGGAACTGAGCTACGCGTACATATTTATCATTTACGTCGAGTCCTTTGTATAAATGCGGCTGTTGCGTGGCAACTCCAACCGGACAAACGTCTTCATTACATTTAAGTGCTTGAATACAACCTAAAGCGAACATCATACCACGAGCACTATAACATGCATCTGCGCCTAAGGCAATGACTTTCAAGATATCGAAACCCGTTACAATACGGCTTGATACAATAACTTTAACATGTTTTTTTAAACCAAAAGCAATCAAAGTTTTCGTTACAAATGCCAATGCATCGTATAATGGCATCCCTAGGTTATCTGTAAACTCCAGTGGAGCAGCTCCCGTACCACCTTCTGATCCATCTACGGAGATAAAATCCGGGAAGATCTGTGTGTTTTGCATGGCGTGACAGATGTCGATAAACTCATGTTTATCGCCGATACAAATTTTGAAGCCGATAGGCTTTCCACCCGATAACTCGCGCAGCTGTTGTATGAAGTGCATCATTTCAGTCGGTGAGGAGAAAGCGCTATGTGCTGGAGGCGACATCACATCTGTTCCTGGAATGACGTGACGAATAGCCGCGACCTCAGGGGTGTTTTTTGCCGCTGGAAGGATACCCCCATGACCGGGTTTAGCACCTTGCGAAAGTTTCAATTCGACCATCTTCACGTTTTCACGATTGGATTTTTCTCGGAAAAGTTCCGGATCAAATTTTCCCTCCTTATTACGGCACCCAAAATAACCTGTACCCACCTGCCAGATTAAATCACCCCCATTGTTGTGGTAATCGCTGATTCCCCCTTCGCCGGTATTGTGTGCAAAGTTTTGAAGTGCAGCACCCTTATTTAATGCCGTTATCGCTGTTTTACTCAACGCACCGTAACTCATTGCCGAGATGTTGAACACACTTAAGCTATAAGGTTTTTTACAGGCTGCATTTCCAACAGTGGTGCGCAGGTCGTGATTTTCGATATGGCAAGGGAAAACAGAGTGCGCAGCCCATTCATTCCCGACAGCCTGTGGATCAGTCTGCATACCAAATGCGACAGTTTCACGTTGATTTTTTGCACGTTGGTATACGATCGAACGCTGTCTTCTGTTGAAAGGACGTCCATCCATATCCGATTCCCAAAAATATTGTCTCAATTCAGGACGAATAGATTCGAAGATATAACGGAAATATCCAACTAAGGGATAATTGCGTAGGATGGCATGTTTGGTCTGGAAACTATGGTATAACGCGATCAATAGCAATGGAAATGGGATGATAAGCAGCCAAAACCAGCTTGATGTAAATATAAATCCAAATGATACAATGATTAAATTAATCACAATCATTATTGAAAGAATGAGTTTTCTAACTTCCATAGAAAATACGATTGTTTAGTTTTAATTCGCTATTTTAATGTTTAGCCCAACTGATTATTTTATTACTCAATTAGCATTCCAAAATGCGCTTTTGGACGAAGCAAATGTACTAAAGTTCCTGAAGTAAATGGATATATTTACCCCTTGGAGGTAAGTTTTGATAAGTTTATAACCGTTTCTAACAAACTATTTTCTTTTAGTAATCTCCTGCGACAAAAGTTGATAGATTTGCTGTAAATCTGGTTTATTGCTAATAAATTGCAAATGTTTTTGCATTGTTGTGCTGTCCTGTCGGATCGCTGGTCCTGTCTGAACTGTTATTGGAATATGATTTTGCACTTTTTCTGCCGTCTCCAGGATGATTGGTTTAATTAGATCAAAGGACAAGTCGTTTTCTGCTAAGAGCTCGTAGGCCATCTGATAAAGGATGTTAGTAAAATTGTTGACCATAACCGAGGCAAGGTGGATGGCTAAGCGCTGCTGGGAATTACAAAAGATGCTCCGCGGTGCAAATGTCTGTGCTACCTGAAGCAGCGCGGCACTATTTTCATCCGTGTTACCTTCAACACAAAGTGGGACGGTCGAAAAATCGACTGCTTTATTTTTGGATAATGATTGTGGTGGATAGATGACTCCCGCATTTTTAAATCCGGCCAGTACAGAAAGATCGGTTGCTCCCGAACAATGAATAACAACACCTTTTATATCTTTTGGTAGCGCTTCTACCAGCGACACAATGGCCCGATCGGTAACGGCAATGAGGTAAAGATCAGCATGTAGGTCTAGTTCAGATAGTTGGTCAATTGCTGCGCAATGAAGAGCAAAGGCCAATGCATTTGCATTGGCCTTTGTTTTACTGTAGATCTGAACGATATGATGTCCTGTTTTTTGAAACTGTTGTCCAAAATGCGTAGCGGCATTACCGCTTCCTAAGATCACAATGTTCATTATTTAAGTGCTTTTCGTTTCTCCTCATTATTTCTTCTCACAATGGACATGATAAAACCAATGGTCATGACAATCGTTCCACACCAGAAAAAGTTGATGTATGGAAATTTAATGGCTTTAAATACGACCCATTTCTTTTCTGGAAGTGGCTTTTGATAAACCATGATTTCCAGTTTATCCTTGTCAGGTTTAATTCCCGTAAATCTGAATTTAAGCCCTTGCTCGTTGACATCTTTATTGAAGTCATAAACACCACCGTCTTTAATTAAGTAGATTGGTTGTACCTCATACTGTTTGTTGTCGGCCGAAAATACTTTTATTTTCAATCCAACCATGACATCACTGGGTCCCTTTGGAATTTTCTCTAGGTGGGCCTCTTTGTTTAAGCCTTCAATGACGTAATATCCATTGCGGTAGCGTAAGGTATCGCCAATATTTACCTGATATGTTGCCGGCTCCTCGTAGTCCTCAAAACCAGTTTTATCTTCAGCAGGAACTTTGGCGTGTGTTGCTTGACTTTCAGCTGCGGCCGCTGTAATCAGTGTATATACGTCATGCGTAACATAATGTTTGGTGGCTGGAGTACCAATCAACCCCCCCATTTTCGCGTTGTTTTGTGCAAAAGGTTGCAGCACAAAATGCTCCTTCACTTTGCCTGTTTCTTCGTCGATCCGCTCGTATTTGATTTTATAAAACGTATTTGGAGCAACAATGCTATCGCCGATATAGGTAATTTTGTATTCACCCATTTGTACAGGTTCACCCTCAGTCAGGAATAAGTTGTCGCCAGGCTTTTCTACTTTGTCGAATCCCGATACAGCGATGTAACCCGTGTTGTTGACAGAGATGACTTCGTTGGTTGCCGCGGCCACCATGGCACCGATAAGTAATAAACCAAAACCGATATGGGCTACCGAAGAACCAGCCAGTTTCCATTTACCTTTGACAGCGTCACCCAATACGCGGATATTTGCCAGAATACAGAAAATACTTGCGAAGGTGATCAAAATGTAGATCAAGTTGGTATACGTCTTCGTAAAATAGACTACAGCAGCCGTTAGGATTAAAGACACAACCAACGATGCTACAGTGGAAGCCAAAAATTTGCGGCTATCGGTACGTTTGTATTTTAAAAATTGCGTAAATCCGGTTAAGATCATCACGATGACGGCAAAACCCGATTGCCATTTGTTATAATGTTGGATTGGATCCAAAGGTGGAGCTACCTTGGTGCCAAAGATCTTGTTGAACACTGGAATTGATGTTGAAGCAATGATCTGTGCACAGGCAACAGTCAATACCAAGGCGCCAATAAACATCCAGAATTCTCTTGAATAGATATCCTCATCCTTTTCTGTGATGGGCATCTCTTTCTTTTTGACGGTAAGAAAGACCACCATGATAACCAAAAAGACAACATTGAATAAGATTAATTGTCCGCTCATGCCCAGGTCGGTAAAGGAGTGGACCGAAGTCTCTCCGAGGACGCCACTACGTGTCAGGTAAGATGCGTAGATCACAAGCACAAAGCTGATCATCGCCAAAAATGTAGCGGTGAAGTAGGAGTGGCCTGAATTCTTATAAGCAATCATGACGTGGACAGCAGCAATCAAGGTAAACCAAGGAATAATGGATGCATTTTCTACCGGATCCCATGCCCAGAATCCACCGAAGTTAAGTGCTTCATAAGCCCAGAATGAACCCATGATAATACCTGCACCTAAAATCATCACGGCAAATAAAGCCCAAGGAAGTGCTGCATTGATCCATTCTTTGTAACGTTTGGTCCAAAGAGCACCTGTTGCATACGCAAAGGGAACAATCATCGACGCAAAGCCAAGGAATAGTGTTGGTGGGTGAATCACCATCCAGTAATTTTGAAGCAAAGGGTTCAAACCATTACCGTCGGTGATAAGTGAAAGATAGTTAGCTTCTCTAAAGATTGGAATATCCATTGCTTCACGCAATAGGATAAACGGAGAGCTACCGATACGCAGACCGAAGATTTCCACACCAATAATCATGGAAGCTAAAAATGCTTGGCATAACATGACGAAAGTCATGACAGACGATTCCCAGCTTTTTGCTTTAAACAGCAAAACAGAACCTAATACTGTTTGCCAGAACATCCAGAGCCAAAAACTACCCTCCTGACCTTCCCAAAAACTGGAAATGATATAGTAGGTAGGGAGTGTCTTGGACGAGTGCGCCCAGGCATAATTATATTCAAAAAGATGATTGTATATAATATAAAATAAAGTTGCACCAATCGCCACTACGGAGACCGCATTAGCCCAAAAGGCCATACGTGCAATTTTTTTCCATGAATGCTCTTCAGGGTATTTTGTTGCAAAAAAGTAACTGATACAAGATAGAAGTGCAGCACCAAAAGAAAGTACAATAAAGAATTGTCCGATCTGCCCTGGCAGCAGGTGTTCACCAACGTAATTAACGTCCATTGAAAATTGATTTTACGAATTAATTATTGAAAGCAGTAGCATTAATCTCGGTGACGACCGATTTATCGTTATATTTTGACGGACATTTCATCAATATCTTACTTGCCCTAAACACATTCCCGTCCATTTTTCCTGTCAATACAATCTGCTCTGAACGTTCAATATCTTGAGGTTTGGCACCTCTAAAAATCACTTCACATTCTGTACCTTCGTTGTCGCGCATGAAAAACGAAAATTTGTTGGCGTCAGTTTTGGGATCATAATGAAGTGCTTTGTCTTTATTCAATTGACCTACCACATATAGTTCGGTTTTCTTTTCTTTAGCTTCGGTAAATGTCGAATAGGTACTTGAATCGGTATAGATAACAAGTATCATGGCAATTGCGACAGCAATGATAGCGATTAGAATAATTGAACTTTTTTTCATTTGTATTTACTTATTTTATAAGTGTTTGATCTCATCGTATAAATGAGCTCGTTTCACCCGGTTTGTTTTTTCTTAACGATGAATAGCTATTCCAATCTGCCAGATATCCTCCTGTTTTTTCAGAAGGATTATTACCCAAATCTGACAACGTTGTGCTCACTAAAATCCCAAATTGATTACATTTGAGACCTAATCGAATGCAAAATTACAAATAGATTCGCTAAGAAAGGAATAATGCAACTTTTCCATATTATTTATATCTATTCTAAATAGTTTGAATTAATTGGAAAAATAAGCTAGATTCGAATGCTTTTGAATAATTTGAAGTGAAATTTGCTGTTTTGGTTCTAATGATATCGCATGAATTTTACAATTTCCTGTTAATATGAGTGTTGCTTTGCGATTTTTAGGCCTCTTTTGGGCTGTTATAGTTCCCTGTTTTTTTGTTTTTGGACAGGTGAAATTCCGTAATCAGGAAATTGCTGTTCAAAATGACAATGACGTCTATCTCCTGACCGGTCAGGACCGCTATTATACAAATGGTATCAATATAAACTATAGGATTGCGTTGCCGGGGAAACTGGATAAACAGTCTTCACATACGGTATTGGATTTTGAAATAGGCCAGCGTATTTATAACGGTATCAGTATCATTGACTATAGACGGCAGGAAAAAAAATACGATAGACCGTTTGCAGGTTACCTTTATTTTAGTGCAGGAGTAACGCGGTTTTTACCGCAGGATCAGGTTGTTGAATTCAAGACCGAATTGGCGCAGATCGGTCCTAAATCCTACGGTGAAGAAGCGCAGAAGTTTATCCATCATCTATTTGGTATGTATGAGGCAACAGGTTGGGATACGCAGCTTGGAAATTCCTTCGGTATTGATTTAAGTGCAACCTATAAAAAAGGACTATATCGCAGTCAAAACCAGCAATTTGATGTGGGAATTATCGGTGAAGGGACCATTGGACTGAATAATACCAATCTGGGAATTGCGGTCCCGCTCCGGTTGGGCAAGCTGAAATCCTATCAGGCATCCACCTTTACACATGGGCATTTGACACAAGGAAGAGCAGACAATGATAAAGAATGGTATTTTATCTATCAACCAAGCATGTCCCGTATTTTTTACAGCGCAACCGTAGAGGGCGGGAGAGATCAAAATGATCCCATGGGTAAGCTATACATTATTGAGCCTTGGATGCTTAGTCATCGCATTGGTTTCAATTGGTCGAACCACAAGATCAATTACGGTATCAATTATATCTTCAATTCGAAAGAGCTCAAATCGGTGTTTCACCGGCATCAATATGGCGAGCTGTTTTTTGCGTACCGCTTTTGATCAGCCAGCCATAAGTAGGACCTACATGGATCCGCTTGATAGGATCTTCGTTGGTCCAGCGTTCAAATGTTTGTCGTTTGGAGATTGTTTAACCTGGGTTTTCGGGAATAGGGTCAGCCAGTTTTTGCCCGATCAATCTGGTGGTGAGCATAGCGGCCACGGTATCTCCAGTAGCATTGAGCATTGTTGCCAGGGGATCGACGAGGGTTGCTATGATCATAATGGAAGGGATCACCTCCGTTGGCATCTGATAAACCGATATGATCAGCATTTCTCCGATGTAGCCACCATTAGGAATACCTCCGGCTACGATGCTCACCAGTAACGTAATGCCAACCGCCATAATCAGATTGGCTGGATCAAAAAATTCCTTTCCGCTTAATAAAAGTGCGATATAGATTTTAAAGATACAGGCGATCGCGGATCCATGCTTGTGCAATGTTGTGCCTAGGGGAATGACGACACTAGCGACGCTGTCCGGGATTCCAATTTGCTTGGCTGCAAGTAAGTTGGCTGGCATGGTGGCGAGACTACTGCAGCTGCTCAATGCGGTCAAGGAAGGCAATATATTGTTTTGCCAGTAACGTTTAATTCCCTTTAGTCCGAATGCAAAAAAAGCGAATAAACTGAATACCGTGAAAAAATAGAAGATTCCAAAAAAGTAATATAGACCGATAGGTTTGGCATAAAAACCAAAAAGCTGAGGGCCTAATGTTCCAACCTGATAGGCAAAATATGCTCCCAAACCAATGGGCGCGAGGTTCATGACCATCACGAGCAGATTTCCCATCACAACATTGCCCGAGTTTATAAATTTACGGAAGGTCTCTGCAGATGCGCCTGATTTGCGCGTAGCAATGCCAACGAGGAACGAAAAGATGACAAAGGCCAGCATATTTTGTCGTGATAATAAACTTGAAAATTCGCTAACGGTTAAAAAGCGGACCATTTTTTCACCCCAAGAATCATGAACAACTGTTTCCATGATCTTGTTTGTTTGTTCAATAGGCAGTGGAGCATCTACTGGAAAGAGGTAAAGGAAGCAGATGCTTGACAGTCCGGCGACGACAATACCCAGTACAAATACGAACGACATCATGCCGATGATCCTTCCCAGTACACTGTCGCCATTGATATTCGCAACAGATGAGGATATGGCAAAAAACACCAATGGTATGACGCTGACAAAGAGGAGGTTTAGGAAAATGTCACCGATCGGTTTAAGATTGTTGACGATATGCGGAAAGAAGATGCCGATCAAACTTCCAATACTGATCCCAAGGAGTAGAAGTAAGATACTGCCGTAATTCTGCACAAAAGTTTTTGTAGCGTATTTCATAGGTGTATGATTAGTTATTTCAAAAGGAGTTCATTCACATGGAAGAACTGCTTAAATTGTCTTTGTATTTGGTCACATGGAGAATATCCAATGCTGTTGTATTGCTTGCGCTTGTTAGGTTTGGATATTTCATTAGGTTTTGTGAATGTTTCTTATTTAGATTGCTAAAATACTGTTTTTCTCGAATAGGTCTATTAAAACGAGCTGAATTTATGCGTGTTTGTTCATTTTTGTTTTACCTTGCTGAAAAAATCCGCTTTTGTCGACTGGACTTTTTTTATTGAAAGCATTTTTTTTATAGCGGTACCCATGCCTACTATACGCTCGGTATTGATATGCTTTTTCATTTGGAAGTCGATGTACTGGTCAATTGGTTGACATCACCTTTAGTCTACGCTGAAAGATGGTCGGGCTTGCTAAAACCGTGAGGATTTTGATACGGGCATTGGCTTTTTTATCTTTGGACAGTAGCAATGATATGCATCATGGGCAGGGAGTAGGCCATTCGTTTTGGCGTCGTTTCTTTGTTTGGACTCCATGTGTAAAAATTAGAACTTAACGTATTTGTATAAAAATGGAATTTGTAACGACAGGAGATGGTTCGAAAACTTTGTTTAATGCTGAAATAGGAGAATGTTATCATTCGAAACACGGTGCGGTACAGGAAAGTAGGCATGTTTTTATAAAAACGGGGCTTGACCACTATGTACAAACGACAGGAGCCGCCGACGTTGGTATCTTGGAGGTTGGCTTTGGTACCGGTTTGAATTTTCTACAAACAGCCGACTTTCTTAGGGATAAATCTTTTCAGGTGGAATACGTCGGAATTGAAGGATTTCCCCTGCCTTTGTCTACTATTGCTGCAACGGGCTATGATGCGACGGTACACCCAACTGTTTGGACAAGTTATTTGAATGCATACGAGCTGGCTTTGACGGGAAACGTGCAGATTAACGAACAATTAAAACTTCATATTGATCATACCTTGTTGATGAATTTTCAATCGGACCGCTTATTTGACGTCGTTTATTTTGATGCCTTTGCTGCTGTGCATCAGCCTGAGATGTGGAATGATGCTGCCTTGGGGCATATTGCACAGTTTCTTAAACCGGGTGGTGTTTTTGTGACTTATGCGATTACCGGGAACCTCAAACGCAGTATGAAAGCATTGGGATTTTCGATAGAAAAGGCTCCCGGAGCACCAGGGAAGCGAGAAATGCTTCGTGCCACAAAGTTGTAGCGGATGATTCTTTTATAATAGCATCGGAAAGAGTTAATCATACGGATCAACATACATGACGAAAGAAATAACTACATGACGATGCCACAGATTCATTGCTAAGCAGAGTGATACAAAGCTTACACAGGTTAAAAAGCTTACATTTAGGGAATTGGAAGAGTACGAATCTAAGGGAAATTTTGTTACCTAGTGGTAAGAAAAGGCCTGTTGCGAAAAAAAACGATCTATTTTCGTCCATGAGTAATGCTGTTAAATCCAATCGATTTTATTAGGCATTGTGATAACATCAGCTTTTGAGAGTTGCACATCTTAATTAATAAACGCACCGACTATTGCAGCTGGATGAAAGCTTTTGTTATTTAATAACAGATGTTTATGGCGATGAAATCCATAATATTCGATGTTCATACCAACAAGTACGGTTTTTGCATCTTTATAGTTTACATCAAATGATAGCTGTTCTAATTCAACCATTTTGGGTCCCGTATGCAGGTTGATGGGGATCTGGGGGCTATGGATATGAATATATTGTTGCTGCTCAAAGTTGAGCATGACAATAAAGAGGTTAAAGATGAGCAGGTCGCAATTTTTTGGCTGCCGTATGTCCTTTTGTTTATCAAATTTTGGAAACTGGATTGTAAGTTGCTTATTGTCCAATAATTGGATCTGTGGATCGAAATGCATAAAGTCCTGCATATGGCATTTTTCATTGAATTGAAAATTGACCAAACGGTTTATCTTATTGCTGCGTATAGATTTTTCTTTGGATATATGTCCGCTAGGGCCGTTCACTCGCTGCAACTGAGTTACTAAGCGATTGTGCATATTGCTATCATAAAAACCCATGTGTACTTCTGCCATCGTCCGTCGTATGTAAGCGCCAATCGCACTGCTCACTCCAAAGCTTACGGAGGCGGCTTTTGTCCCTTTGGTTTGTTTTGGTTTCCGTCCTACTTTCGTCTGGACAATTGTTTTTTCATTCGATTGTCGAAAGACCACGTTCCCAACTAAGCCTTTCAGAGTTCCATTTTCTATCGTTGCCATATTGTAAATATATGTATTTAAATAACTGAAAAACAAATAGTTGTTTGTTTTTAATAGATTTAAAATTGGGCTTTGCCTCTGATTTTAATTATGGCAATCGTTGTCAAAGGCCAATTATTAAACTCATAATGAAAACGTATTTCATTCGCTACGGAATGATATGTTTGATTTGGAATTCATTCCAATCTTCTTTGGAAAACATTCGTCATAGCGTCGGATTGCTAGCATACTGCAAGCACCATGAGTCCGTGGTGAGTCCGAGTGAAACCCGGAAATGAGGAGGTAACAGTATGGTCGGGGCATGCATCTATCTGCTTCCTGGTACGAATAAGGGCGGAAATTGCTTCGAAGTGACTCAAACGGATGGTCAAATCGGTTGGTTAACTCGGACTTCGTTCTGTTAATATATGCATATATATCTTTTAATTTTCAAAATGTATATTATAATATTCAATTTGTTTGGAATATAGATACAAATTATTTTATGCTTTTCTAAATTTTTGTTTAGAGTTTACATGTGCGATAACCTATTCTGTGCTCAGCACGCTGATGTAATTATCGATGTAGTGCAGTTTGTCTTTGGATTTATATTGTTGTATATAGCGTGGGTGGTCTAGGACGGTCATTTTTCCAAACAACTTTTCTTCTTTGTTGATCTTAGCGAGAAAGGTTGCATTTTTCTTTCCGAGCACAAAGACCTCCTCCGTCGCTAAGCCCATAGCGATGTGTTGTTTCAATGAATCAAGCATAAAAGGGCTGACCATGTCGAAAAGTGTTTTATCATCATAGTAGTTTGCATTGATCCAATTGTTGGGTTTCGTTTCTCGGATAATCGCCAGGGGAAAGGGTGAATTGATATAAAATTGTTTATAGAAAATATCGGGGCCACCATAGGCTTCAATCATATCGTACATAAACACTGAAGATATTTCATGCGTATGCGCAGAAAGCATCTCTATGCCACATGCACTGGCTAATCTTTTGGTATCCGTAAAAGGAACTCCCGTTACTCCTGCACCGTGTCTGCTTGGATTGATACCGATAATGAATTTTCTTGTTAGATTATCATTATAATATTTATGGTAGAACTGTTCCATCACGACCAATGTTTCGGGGTTGTCAAGGTAGGGGTTAATTACATTGAATGCTGGGGGAAGACTTCCCTGATAATGAAGATGTTTATTGAATAAAACTACTTTTTCCGCAAATGTTAGCATCGTTCGTGTGTTTAAAAACAAGATACGGTTTTTAAATAAGCAAAAAACAAAGCCGGGTGTCATCTGACATCCGGCTTTGTTTTTTAGTATCTTGAGTCAGGATTAGTGACCTTGCGTACCGTCTACACCATGCGAGTGTCCGTGAGACAACTCTTCTTCAGTAGCAGGACGTACAGTTAAGATTTCAATATCGAAATTTAATGTTTTACCAGCCATTGGGTGGTTTAAGTCAGCAACAACTACTTCTGGAGTAACCTCAGCTACGACAGCGCGGAATTGGTTTCCTTGATTGTCTTGTAAAGGCAATACTTCTCCTACTGGAGGTAAACCTGTTTCTTTGAACATATCTACTGGCAATTGTGCGAATGCTCTGTCGTCTTTTTGACCGTAAGCATCATCCGGTGCCAATTCAAATGAAATCTTATCACCAACGTTTAAGTCTGCGATGTTTTCTTCAAATTTAGGTAACATCATACCTACACCATATAAGAAATCTAAAGGTTGTTCTGCAGTTGTTTCTTCAACGAAAACTTTTTCACCGTTTTCTACTGTGTGAAGTCTGTACGTCAATGCTACGACGTCGTTTGCTTTTATAGCCATCTGATTTTGATTTTTGGAAGCCGAGGCTACCGTTTATTAAATATAATTTATTAACGCTTGTATTGAATCCTGTGGTAGACTGCAGGTCTTGTTTTTACAAAGATATGCTTTTGTCTCCTTTCCGACTCTATGTTCTAGCAATGGAAGATTTTCTTCCGTACCGCCAAGAACAATTTTGTTAGGAATATAATATTTGCCGAGTTCATTTTTGAAAGCCATCGCTTTATCCCCCGTCAATGCAATTTCATTGATTCCATATATTTCTTCTAGCAATAATATTGCCCAATTTGAATAGGCCGAACCATAAGTCTTGATTTGCGGGAATACATTCGCTAGCAATTGGTCTGTAATGGCGATGTAATTTTCATTGTCAAAAAGTAAACCTAATCGTTTCAATTGGCGAACCATTGTCGAGGAAGAGGACGGGATTACGTTATCCAAAATTTCGCTTTTCCGTGCGATAAGTTCCTCCGCCGCTGTCGACGTATAGTAGAATGTTTTTTGTGATCCATCGTAAAACAATGCAATGGCCTCATCGGCAAGCTGTCTTGCTTTTGTGAGCCAATTGAGGTCAAATGTCGCTTCATATAAGGCTATAAAGGCTTCAATAGTGAATGCATAGTCATCCAGGAAGCCTGCGATCGCTCTGTTGTTATCTTTTGGTTGGTGCAATAACTGGAGGTCGTCTTGAATAAGGTGTGTACAGATAAACTGGGCATTGTTTAAAGCGAGTTCGAGAAAATGGCTGTTCCCAAGACTGTGATAAGCATCTATTAGTCCTTTTAGAAATAAAGCATTCCAGGTGGTCAGCTGCTTATGGTCGAGTCCCGGACGGATCCGTTGTTCACGATAGTTGTATAATTTTTTCTTTGAAATTTTTAGAAAATCTGCCCATTCGTCAGCTGACATATTGACCTTTGTTGCTAACTGGTCTGCATTAATGGCGCAAATAGGAATGTTGGTTTTCTGCTCCTCCCAGTTGCCGACTTCGGTTATGTTAAAATATTGCCCGAGTAGGGGGGCATCATCGCCCAATACCTCGTCAAATTCAGCTTTGGAGAAGGAATAGTATTTCCCTTCAATGCCCTCGCTATCGGCATCTAAAGCGCTATAGAAACCATGGTTTGGAGCAAGCATTTCACGCTCGGCCCAAGTAATCGTTTCTTCGATAATCCGTTTATAGAATGGATCCCGACTTTGTTGATAAGCTTCGGCATACAGGGACAGTAGCTGGCCATTGTCATAAAGCATTTTTTCGAAGTGGGGAATATGCCAATAATGGTCCACCGAATAGCGGGCAAAGCCACCTCCGATCTGGTCATATATACCACCAGATGCTATCTTTTTTAATGTAAAATGGACATGATCTAAGATCTCCCGATCGTCGGCAAGTACGCCATATTTTAGGAAGAATAACCAATTGTTTGGTAGCGGAAATTTGGGCGCTCTTTGATAACCACCTTCTTTTTTATCGAACATCTCGGTCCAAGGGGCAACAATTTCATTTAAATTTTCAATCGTGTATTGATCGGGGATGGGATGGATGGGGAGTTTCTCGGCCCGTTGAATGCCATTGTTTAGCTTTTCGGCATAGTCAAACGCGACTTCGGGTTTCTCCGCCCACATTTGTGCAATTTGCAATAAGATATTCTGCCAGTCGTGCGGTTTGAAATAGGTACCACCGTAAATAGGTCTCCCATCGGGCAGGCAGATACAATTCAATGGCCAGCCCCCGGCATTGGTCATCAGTTGCACCGCAAGCATATACACTTGATCAATATCGGGGCGTTCTTCGCGGTCAATTTTGATCGATACGAAAAACGTATTCATGGTTTGGGCGATGGCTGAGTTTTCAAAACTTTCACGCTCCATCACATGGCACCAATGGCAAGCCGAGTAGCCAATGCTTACGATGATCAGTTTATTTTCGTCTTTTGCTTTTTTTAAAGCTTCCGGCCCCCAGGGCATCCAATCTACTGGATTGTGTGCGTGCTGTTTAAGGTAGGGTGAATTTTCAAATTGCAATTGATTCGCCATAGGACGAAGGTAGTGAAAAAGTAATAACTAAGGAGTCCGACTCAAAGATAATATACGGAGACTACGGTGTAGCGTTTTTTTTAATTTCTACGTCGTGTTTAAAGTAAGCTCATTAGCTTGAAAATTAATTAGATGTTATAAAATGTCCGATGAATTTGATTATTTTTACATGCATTTATTATTAGCTTTACCGAAGTCCTATGTCAAATGACGTTGACCTGCTTAAGAAGATAGTCCAAAAAGATCGCGATGCTTTTGAAGCTATTTATAAGAGCCATTTCCGTAAATTGTATAGCTTATCTTTTCGGTACGTGCGTGAGGAGGCCATCGCTGAAGAGCTCACCAACGACGTATTTATGATGTTATGGGAAAATGCAGGCAAGTTGGCTATTAGTCAATCACTGGGAGCTTACCTATCTCGTAGCGTTATCAACCTTTCGCTTACCTACCTCAAAAAGAATCAACGTTTATTGGAACGGAATAACGATTATAGCAAGGAATTGGATCTGACCGATGATGAAGATGAAACTGATCGTGCCGCACTTTACGAATCCAAGTTGTTGATGATCGAAAGTATACTGGAAGGACTGCCGCCGCAGTGTCGAAAAATCGTTCTTATGAGTAAGTACGATAAGATGAAACAACAGGAAATCGCAGATCAATTGGGAATCTCCATAAAAACGGTTAAAAATCATCTGACCATTGCCTACGATAAAATTCGGGTCGCTTTGGCCAAGCAAAAAACTTTTCTGTTGCTTCTCATTGGCTTTTTATTTTTTTCATTAGGACTTTTTGTCCAGTTTATTATCTTATAGTTATGGAAGAAAACAATACTTCAAGATTTATTCCTTATGACTTGATTCAGAAAGAGCTGGATGGGACTATTTCCGAAAGGGAAGGAGTGTTGCTTGGGCGTTGGATTTCGGAGGATGTGGAGAACCACGAGCTATACCAGGAAGTTAGAAGTATAGCTGACGACCTTATAGTACTGGAACGCTATAAAAAAGTAGATACTGGTAGCCAATGGGAAAAATTTAAAAATCAGTTGGATAAAACAGGGGATCATCAAAAACCGGAGATCGCGACAGCGGTACGAACAATCTGGAAACCCTGGATGAAATTTGTGGCTGCAGCCGTATTGTTCGTGGTCGGTTTTGCCGCTTACCTGAACTTTGACCGTTGGATGGGCAATGAAATCCGATTATATGGATCAGTAGCTCAGCAGCCTACCCTACTTCCCGATGGTTCGATCATCACACTACAGGCCGGAGCTGAAGCGATGTTCAACAAAAGGACATTTCCACAGCAAAGAACTGTCGAGCTCAAAAAGGGAAAAGCGCTATTCGATGTCAAACATCAAACAGGAAGCTCCTTTGTGGTTGATCTTGAACATAATTATGTACGTGATATCGGCACTACCTTTGAAGTCAACCTACTAAAAGATGATGTCGAAGTACTTGTTAAGGAGGGGATAGTGGCTTTAAGCAGTGGAAAAGGAGACCATGCGGAAGAGCTTGTTTTACAGAAAAATCAAAAGGGCCTTTATAAAAGACAAACAGCGTCTTTATCTAAAATTGATCTGTCGGTAGACAATGATACTGACGTAGCGCAAAAGCTGAGCTACTCAAATGTTCGGTTGGATAGTATCTGCTCAGATTTGGAAAAGCACTTTCGGGCGAATATAACTGTCGTTGGAGATAGTTTAAAAGCACGGAAGCTCAGCATGTATTTTGATGGGCAGACGCTCAATGAGATCGTTCAGATTCTTTCCAAAACCTTAAACGTGAAATGGAAAACTGGTAAAAAGGGATATAGTATCTACGAATAGACTCTTCGCGTTGCTGATATGAAAGATAGGATCCTGTATCGTCTGCTCTTTTTCTGCTGGTTAGTTATGGTTGTATGTTCGAAAGCCATGGGACAGAGCTCCCCTGCTGAATTACGGATCTCAATTGACACGCACAACAAACAGATCATTCAGATACTTACCGAAATTCATAAAACATACGATATATCCATGTCCTATGATGAGCAGATTTTTAACAAGGACATCATCTATAGTCGTTCGTTCGACAAGTCCAGTTTGGAAGAAGTCCTTAATTATTTGCTGAAAGATTCCAATGTTGGATTTACAATTATCAATAGAGCGCTGATCTTCTATGAGGAAGATAAAACTTTTACCATAAAAGGACGTGTGGTGGACAGTCTGAGCGGTGAAAACCTGATTGGTGCCACTTTGTTGATCGCGGAGAAAAACAAAAGTAGTTTAAGTAATAAATATGGGTTTTACTCACTGACATTACCACGGGGCGAATACAGTTGTTATGTAAGTTATCTGGGCTATAAAACAAGGGCAGTCTCTTTAAATGCTGCGTTAGAAAATAATTACCTGGTCATTAAGCTTGCTCCGGTAGATTTCAACTTGAGTGAGGTGGTGGTTAATGTTGATTCTTCTTTGACAGCGCAGCACATGGGAAGTTTTACAGATAAGATCAATTGGACCCAAACACGAAGAAATGCATTTTATAAAGGCGAGGCTGATATCATGAAGGTATTACAGATGCAAAATGGGATTAACGGATTAACAGAAGGTGGCAGTAATCTTTTTGTAAGGGGAAGCGGTAAAGACCAGAATCTTATTTTGCTTGATGAAGCCGTTGTTTATAATCCATCGCATCTATTCGGTTTAACCTCGGTGTTTAATTCGGATATCTTGAAGAATACACAGCTTTATAAGGATGCTATCCCTGCAAATTTAGGGGGACGTCTTTCTTCCATTATGGATATGAGTACCAGAGACGGCGATGCCAATGCTTTTCATGTTTTTGGTGGATCAAGTTTATTGATTGCCCGGGTTGGTGCTGAGGGGCCATTTATACAAAAAGGAAAAGGTGCTTTCATTGCCACTGCACGGGGAAGTATATTAAATGCTTTTAATACAGATTATCGGCTGTTTAATGTCAAAGGTAAGTACAGTGACTATAACGTGAAGTTCAACTATACTTTTGACGAGAAAAATCGGGTTTACCTTTCGGGTTACTACGGGCAAGATAAAGTTATTTCACCGAATAAGAATACCAATCGTTGGGGTAATTGGACTTCTACTTTGCGGTGGAACCATGTGCATAGTGACCGACTATTTATGAACCTTTCGGCTATATTCAGTGATTATCATAATAAATTGGATGTGAGCAAACCTGAATCGAGTGACAATCAGATCTGGTTGACACGGATACGCGACTTTAGTTTGAAATCCGATTTTACGTATTTTATGGGATTGGATCGCACCTTGGATTTTGGTCTCCAGGGAACCTTACATCGTTTTAATCCCGGGGAGATATCGCCGGTAAATTCAAATACGGAGGATAATATCTTTAGGGCCCAGGCCTATGATTATACGGGTTATGTTTCTTTTAACTGGAAGATTGATTCCGCCTTCCGGATTGTTGCGGGAATGCGGGCGAATGCCTTTTTTAATGCCTCCTTTGGACGCTATTATTTATTGGATGGCAGCTCGTATAGGCCCCTGTCGAACGATGCCGACAAGAAAAAGTCGTATTATGGTTTAGAGCCACGCCTGTCTTTGCAATATAAAATGGGCAATGATTACGCTTTCAGACTGGCTTATAATCGGAGCTATCAGTATTTGCAGTTATTACAGAACGATGAACTTGCTTTTTCCTCGTTGGAAGCATGGGTACCGGCGGGATTAAATATTAAACCACAATATGTTGACGCGATTTCTTTTCGTATCAACAGATTATTTTATCGTGGAAATATCGGACTGGAAGGGTATTGGAAGAGAATGGGCAATCAGGTCGAATTGATCGATCATGCGCAGCTTATACTCAACCCATTTATCGAAACACAATTGCGCCAAGGAAAGGGGCGTGCCTATGGACTAGAATTATCCGTCAATCAGCGTATCGGTGAGTTTTCGGGCAGTATTTTCTATAGCTGGTCCAGATCTTTTCGGAAGATCAACGGCATCAATAAAGGAAAAGAGTATGCCGCCAATTTCGATATTCCACATGTGCTTAAGAGCAACTTGTCCTACGATTTGGGGAGGTCGGTGCATCTCAGTGCTTTTTATACGATTCATACAGGGAGACCTTTAACCTATCCAATAGGATTTATGGAATATGAGGGGATATATGTTCCAGTGTATTCAAGCCGTAATTCCCATCGCATGCCTACGTTTAGTCGTTTTGATCTAAATTGCTCGGTAGATTTGGAAACGATAAGGCAGCGAGAGCGAGGGAGAAGACACACCTTGAATTTTGGATTATATAATATATTTGATCAGCGCAATCCACTTTATTATAGTTTCTCCGAAGATAGCAATGGGAATTTGGCAATTCAGAAAACATCCTTTTCCGGGCGGGTTCCCTCAATTAGTTACACCATGAGATTTTGATTGATATGAGATTCTTATTGATTATAGTTGCTTGTTTTTTAGTGGTTTCCTGTCAGAAGTCAGCTGTAGACGAGGGGCAATCGTACGATATGATTGTTGAAGGCGGGATTAATACAATGTACAAAGAGCAGTATATCCAATTAAAGAAATTGGATGGGCTAAAGTCTAATTCAGGGACTATTGGGATTAGCGGAGCCACCGTCCGGGTAACCAATGGTCCCAATACGATTGAATTCAATGATTTGGGTGAAGGGCTTTACTATGGGGAGCTGTTCAACCTCAAGGACACCGTAGGAAATGTATTTCAGCTTACGATTACTTTGAATGGGAAATCATATGAAGCACAGGATCAATTGATACCCGTGATACCGATTGAAAATGCCTTTCTGCCGGTAGAAAAAAATAACTTGAATGGCAAATGGGGGGTAAAAGTCAGTAAACATCTGTTCGGGATGCGAACTTCTAATAAATGGCTTATTATGCCGCAAAAGGATTTTTCCGAAGACGATATCTCTTCTTTTCGATCTCCTTTTAGTTATAGTTATCGTTTGGGCGCGCCCAACGTACTGAACAACTTACTTGGGAAGACCTACAACTATGAAGTATCGTTGAAGGATAGTTTAATCGTCTCTAAGTTTTCTGAATCGCCACGTTACTCCCGTTTTATTTATAATCTATTTCAGGAGACGGAATGGAAAGGTTTATTGTCTGCAGTACCTGCTAATGTCGAAGGTAATATTTCGAATAATGCCCTTGGTTTTTTTTATGTGATGGACGGTGTGCGTAAATCTATTCCAATAAAGGACATTAGAACCGGTAAATAGTGTCAGAGGAAAGGATTTCACGGCGTATTTATTAATGAATCATCCCAGGTGGTCACAGGCATTGTTATTATTCAAAGCAAATATTTACACATATTATATACACATGAACACTGCACATTATAAAACAGATAGATTATTGCTATTGCTATTTTTTTGGCTAAGTCTTGCCCTAAAACCAGTACACGCAGAAGTACTACCAAGTTACGTTATTCCACTTAAAGATGCCAATAACAAACAAAAAACAATGCTTGTATTTATTACGGGTGATGGCGGTTATAATGATTTTAGTAAAAGCCTGTTAGCTTACTTTTCGCTCGATGGATATCCTCGTTTGGTCATCGATGCAAAAAAATATTTCTGGAAAAAGAAAACACCACAAGAAGCGGGCAGGGAATTCGAACGATATATTGACCATTTCAGAAAAGAATGGGACTGTGACCAGATTTATTTGATAGGACATTCATTTTCTGCCGGAGTGTTGCCCTTTGTCCTGAATAATTTTTCGGATCCATTGAAAAAAGCTATCCGGCATGTTACCTATTTATCACCCGATCAGTATGCGAGCTTTGAGGTGACCGTATCGACAATGCTCAACTGGAAACAGAAAGCCAATGGCTATGAGGTACTTGCTGAAGTGTTGAAGCTAAAGCAAATCCCTTCGACTTATGTTTTTTGTAAAGAGGGCGAAGAAGATCTCGTGAAAATGTTTCGTAATGCGGGATTAAAGGTCGATGTATTGGCTGGACCGCATAATTATAATCGTGATTTTAAGACGATTTATAATACTGTGCGATTAAGATAGCAATCGCACTAGGACTTTTTTATAAAAACCTTGTCATCCTACTGAATTTAGATGCAAGGTTTTTTTATGCAATATCGTTTCTTATTGGTTTTACTGTTCTTTACTTCTCGACTATTTGGACAAGGAGCTTCATTAACAGGAATTGTCCTCGATGCCTCATCAGCAAAACCCATTCAAGGTGTTACTGTAACGCTTTCCCACACGGCCAGATCTGTAGCAACAAATAAAGAGGGGCATTTTCAACTATCATCCGTGCCTGACAACTGGGAATTATTATTTAGTGCCGTTGGCTATAAAAAACAGGTATTTCCGATGAGTGTCGCCCAGGGCAAGAAGATTCTTATTATCCGTTTGGAAGATGAACAACAAAGTCTTGATGAAGTTGTCGTGAATGCGCCTAAAAAGAGGAAATACACGAATAAACATAATCCAACAGTCGATTTAATCCGTAAAGTAATTGAAAAAAGAGACGAAAATAATGCCCTAAATGGGGCAGCGGGTAGCTATCAGGAATATGAGAAGCTATCGATGTCCCTGTCTATCCAAAATCAAAAGGTGGATAAATCCCGCTTACTCAAACGTTTCGGATTCTTGAAAAAGGGGATGGATACGCTAAAGTATCCCGGGAGATCGCTGGTACCCATATTCATGGATGAAAAAATCGGTCAGCGAAAATTGGATGCCGTTAAAGGTAATAACTTTATTTTACTGGGGGAGAATCAGTCGCGCGTAGATCAGTACCTGGATGAAGACGGTATTGATGAGTATCTGGATAAAATCTATGGCGAAACAAATATCTATGATACGGATGTCTCTATTGGGAATAGACGGTTTTTGAGCCCTATAGCGACGTTGGCACCTTCGTTTTATAAATATTACCTGGTTGACACTTTGAAAGATAGTAAACCTTGGCATGCCAAAATACGCGTAGAGCCACGCAATAGGGAGGATGCGCTTTTTTCAGGCTTCATCTATATCCGCTTAGATGGGAGTTATGCCTTAGATCAAGCGGAGCTGACCATCAACGAAGCGACCAATATCAATTGGGTGAAGGGGTTAAATATTGTTTTGAATTATTCGGAAAATCAAGCACATCGTCTTTTTCTGAGTAGGGGAGTCCTGACGATAGACATGGGGATTTTTAAGGATGGTATGGGTTTGTTTGGGGAGAAAGTGACCAGCAGGTCACCTTCCAGTGAAACACAGCTTGCTGTTAATGGTAAAGCTTTGACACGAACAGGACCACAGAATCCGAATGGAATTGACTGGAATCTTGCGAGACCTGAGAAACTGAGTAAGCTGGAGGCGCAGGCCTTTACGAATATCGATAGTTTAAAACAATCAAAATCTTTCAAAAACCTGATGGCATTGGGCTCCTTTATCATGTCGGGGTATTATGGCCGCGGTGTTATCGAAATAGGGCCAGTACCTTCATTCTATAGTTTTAACCCTGTCGAAGGAAGCCGATTTAAATTTGGGGGCAACACGACGGATATTTTTAGCAAGACATTGGTCCTGGATGGTTATGGTGCCTATGGTACGAATGATAGGCAATGGAAATATAATATGGGGGCTACTTACTCCCTTAACGGTGCATCGGTATACAAATTTCCGGTAAAGTTAGTCTCCGCTAAGGTTAGTAAAGAGGTGCAGGTGCCGGGCCAGGATCTCAATTTTATTGACAATGACAATTTTTTGCTTTCATTCAGAAGAGGGGAAAATGACAAAATGTTTTATCTACAGCGGAGGCAGATCGAATATTGGCAGGAGTTTGAAAACCATTTATCCTTTAAAGTGGGGTTCTTCAATCAAATCCTTAGCCCGGGTGGTATCTTAACGTATGACCGTCGCGCTTTTAGAAGAAGTAACGGCAATGAGCTGTGGACTTCTGCTTTCACCGGAGAGATTCGCTGGGCTCCACATGAGAAATTATACCAGGGAAAACGTTATCGACGTATCATCAATACGGGCCAACCAATTTTTACCTTAGCCGCACAGGTTGGTGTGAAAGGTTTATTGGGTGGAGATTATAACTACCAACGTTTCATATTAAATGCCAATAAGCGATTTTTTGCGTCTCAATTTGGTTTTGCCGATATCGTATTTGAATCGGGTATCCAATTTGGAAAGGTTCCTTATCCGCTGATGATTATTCATCGGGCAAATCAAACGTATTCGTACCAGCTCAACTCCTACAATTTGATGAATTCGATGGAATTTATGAGCGATAAATATACATCACTATTGCTTCAACATTCATTTAATGGTTTTTTTCTGAATAAAGTTCCGCTTTTAAAAAAACTGGATCTCCGGGAGATTGCCTCTGTAAAGATGTTGTATGGCGCTGTTGATGCCTCCAACAGATACACAAAAAATTTTGATGAATTGCCCAAGGATCCGCGCGAACCGCAGCTGTTCTCGCTTAATAATGGGGCCTATATAGAAGGTAGTGTTGGGCTGAGTAATATCTTTAAAATTTTACGGGTCGATCTGGTTCGCCGTTTTACGTACCTGGATAATCCGGGGGTATCTCCATGGGGTGTGCGGGCAAAGATCGGTATTGATTTTTGATGCTTGAAAAAAGACAAATTGGATTGGGACTATTTTGAGGAAATGATGTCATTAGTAAAAGTGGTTTAGAAAAACGAAATAATTGGGTTTGTCAATTCGAGAGGTAATTATGCTGATGAAAAACAAGATGTTGATCTGGAAATCCTTGTTGGGCCTATTGGTCATTTTGGGTGCTGTATATTTTTTTGCAAATCAAAGACAGGAGCTAGCATCGTCGGTAGGGCTTATCCAGTCAAGCTCGTTATTTTGGGTGGCAATCGGGATTGTGGTTTCTTTGGCTTATATCGCCATGCAAGGTTTGGTCTATGTCTATAGTTTTAAGTCTTTGCAACAAAAACTATCACTGGGTGGGGCTACCCGCCTATTTCTAAAAAGAAACTTTATCAGTGTCTTTCTTCCGGTAGGTGGATTTACCTCACTGGCTTTCTTTAAGAAAGAGGTCAATCAGGAGGGAATTGATGATGCAAACGCCAATCTTTCTTCTGTTATCTATGCCGTCATTAGTTTAGTGTCCTTATTTATCCTCTGTCTTTTTGTTTTTCTGTTTGTTGGAATCGCAGGTCTTGATATGCAAATCATCGGGATTATGCTTGTTTTTAGCGCCCTACTGCTGGGATTTGGCTGGTACTGCAGCTCATTTTACCGTGGTGGCCGAGCATACAATTTTACAATACGTCATTTCCCTTTTGTTGCAGGTACCTGGGATGAACTCCATAAAAAAGGCGTAGATTTTTGGGCTGTATTGCAAAGTCTACTTTGGGCAACAGCCATTGAGCTTGTCGGGATTTTGCATATCTATATTGCTATGCTTGCTTTAGGTTTTGAAACATCGTTATTGGCTTGTACGGTAACCTATGCAGTCGGAACCTTGGTCTATTGTTTTTCACCGTTGATGAAGGGGGTTGGACTTATCGAGGTGTCAATGGTTGTCATTCTGTGTAAGTTTGGCTACAGCGAAGAACAGGCGATTTCTATATCCCTTTTATATCGTTTATTTGAGTTTTGGGGACCGTTGGCATTGGGTGGAATTAGTTTCTTCGTGAATAAAAACAACATCTTTGTTCGGATACTTCCATCTGTTTTTATTTTTGTGATGGGCCTTATTAATATCATCTCGGTCTTGACGCCGGCTATCCATAGCCGTATAACGGCATTAAAGCAATTTATATCTTATGATGCATTAAATTTTTCAAATGCAGCGGTACTTTTCTTCGGTATATTGTTGGTGATGTGTTCGGGCTTTTTGTTGAAGGGACTACGTATGGCTTGGTATGTTGCGGTTGCGTTATGTTCACTTTCTATTATTGCCAATCTTTCCAAAGGGTTGGATTTTGAAGAAGCCTGGTTTGCTTTTTTGGTGTTGCTGATGTTACTCTATTCATCGAAACATTACTTTGTGCAAAGTAACAGAAGGCTAAGCTCTTTAAATCTCAGCTTGGTTTTGTGGCTTATTGGGGTTGTGCTTCTGTATGGGATTACGGGCTTTTATTTCTTGAATGCGAAGCATTTTAATACGGACTTCACCATTGTAAATGCAGTGAGCAATACATTACACGGTTTTGTACTGCTCAATGGTGATTTCGCAGAGCCGCAGACAGCCATAGGACAATACTTTTTGTATTCTATCAATTTTTTTAGTGTGATCAGTCTTTCCGCATTATTCTACTGGATGGTCAACCCATGTCAGTTAGCGGAGGAAGAGGTGGATGGACAGATGGAAATCGCGCAGCGCATTTTGGAGCGTTATGGTAAATCACCTGTCGATTACTTTAAGACCTATGGCGATAAAGATCTTTTCTTTAACAAGGAGCTGACAGGCTTTATTGCGTATAAAAAATGTTATGGTTTTGCGATGGTGCTCGAAGGTCCCGTTTGTGAAGATACTGAAGATGCCATGAAAGAACTGATAAATGCATTTGAACACTATTGTCGCAAATCGAGTTTAAAAACAGCTTATTACCGCGTTGACGGTAGACATTTGGGGGTTTTTAAGCAGTTGGGCAAAAAATCTTTTCTGATTGGAGAAGAGGCCATTGTCAATGTCGATAATTTTTCGCTGGAAGGAAAGAAACGCAAATCACTCCGGAATGCGGTGAATAGCATTGAAAAGAAAGGCTTTGTTTCGAATTTATATCGCGCGCCGTTATCCAATGGTTTGCTTCAGAAATTACAGGTTGTGTCGGATCATTGGTTAAGAGACATGAAGCGTTCAGAACGTGTTTTTTCTCAGGGCATGTTTGACGTTGGTAAGATTAAAAATAGCCATGTAATTACTTTGGAGGATAACGAAGGGCGCATTTTGGCCTTTTTGAATATCATTCCCAATTATGCTCCGGACGAGGCGACGTATGATCTTATCCGGAAATTGCAAGATGCACCAGGCGGAAATATGGATGTATTGATTATCCGTTTTTTAGAATATTGCAAAGAGGAAGGTTATTCTTTTCTCAATATGGGACTGGCTCCTTTTTCAGGATTTGACAAGAAAAAAGGGCTCGTTGAACGTTTGATCAGTTTTTTATATGAAAATAATCCTTACTTCCGTCAACCAAAGGGCTTAAAAGAATTTAAGGAAAAATTTGATCCCTGCTGGGTCGAGAAATTTGTGGTGTATTCACATGATTTGGATTTGATTTCAGTGCCTTTGGTGATTGATAAGGCAATGAAATCAAATGCCGGTAAGTGATCAGCAGATATTAGCTGGAAATAAGTTTGTTCTTTGAATAGAATTTTAATCAATTATTTGCACAAGATCGGCACAATTGCCACTGAGCATATGAAAGGTGAAGCCGCCATCAAGTCTTATCTCTGCACAAGATGAGGTGCGTAAGTAGGCTGCTTTTCGGGTCAGGTATTCCACCAGATCAGTCAACGTGGGATTGTGCCCAAAGAGCAGGACATGATTGACATGATCGGGGATGGCATTGATGATGGACAGCATATGCTTGTACGTACATTCATAAATTGTTTCTTCAATTTGAATATCAAAAGAAGAGGAGCCCATGACGTCTAGAAAAATACGCGTTGTTTGGAGTGCGCGATTGGCTGGCGAACTGATCACCATACTGTTTTCATCTAGGGTCAATTTTGCGGATAACTTAGCCGCAACTTGTTTGGCCTGTTGTATACCGTCGGATGTAAGCGCACGATCAAAGTCGTTTATGCCCGGAATAGTTTCGGCTTTTGCATGTCGGATGATATAAAGTTTTTTACTGTTGTCCATGATTAAAATTTTTGATTCTTAATACCAATATAGATAATAACGCTTGTTGTTCCGGTTCATTGTGTTTGCGCAATGAGCAGGCTTGCGTATGAATACAAATAATAATACAGTAAGTTTTGAAAAGTATATTACATTATGAATAGTTTTTTTACCTCAAGTGATACGTTTAATATCGTGTCAAAGCTAAAGCATTGTGGTTTTTTTAGTGCCTATAACGGCAAAATGAAAGTCTTGATAACGAATTTTTTAGATTGATTTTGGGTCTTTGTTGTCTTGGTGATTTAAAAAACAAAATCGTTGTTTTACTTTGATAAAATTATGCTAATTTCGCAGCGAAAAACAATAATTTGTTTTATCCAGCTATTTGCCGTCAGCTTATTTTATTTATTGAAAAACATCGTTAGCCAAGTCGCATTTTTTTGTTTCTACCGTTTGATATTTACTTATGATTCGTAATTTTTTGATACTTCTCTATGGAAGTATTATTCTCGTGGCTTGCCACCGTCCAGAGGACTTTTTTGCGCAGGATGTTGAAGCTCCTATTTGGACTGTTGAACCCATTGATTCAGTTACTTTTGATAGTGATGAAGGTTTGGTCAATATACATACTGTTGCTGACGCTAATTTTAAAGGCCTAAAAAATGCCAATGATTTTATAGATATCTCGGGTGCAAATGCAAGCTATTGTCATCCGGATGTTCTCTATTTTCCAAATAAGCTGAATGGATACAAGTATTGGATGGTTTTCACGCCTTATTTTGGCGCAGTTGGAACGAATCAAAACTCAAAGAAATTTGAAAATCCAAGTGTTGTTGTATCCAATGATGGTCTTGATTGGGTAAATCCTCCGGGATTGAGCAATCCAATTATCAATGCTCCCTTTCCGACAGAAAGTTTCGGTGAAAACAAGGTTGATCCGATTCAGGGTTTCTGGTCAGATGTGGATTGGATCTACTTAAATAATCAGTTTTATCTTTACTATAGGGGTAGTTTTATCACTGCGCAGGCTTTGAAAGGCAAATGTGTGTTAAGTAATACCAATTTTGATCGATTGAAACAAAATGCACATCGCACCATTGTACAACAAACCTCTACAGATGGTATAAAGTGGTCGAATTTGAATGTCGCCTTTACCAGCAACCCTCCGTTTACGCCCAAAGATGATCATCTATTGTCCCCTTCGTTTATTCATGACGGGAAGGAGTTTTTGAGTTATGAAATTGAGCTGAATTTTAATTCGAAAAATTTTAAAGGTAAAGACCCTTCTTATGTTGTTCGTAGAACATCTACCGATGGCATTAATTTTACAGGGTTTAAAGAAAGCAAAATCATAAATTTTCTAAATAGACCCTGGTTAAAGGAGGGACGAGTGAATTCACCATGGCATATTCAGGCCACATTTGCCGATGGTTATTATTTTCTCTGTGTTGCTGTGGGTGATGTGAAACGATATACCGCGGAACTATTGTACGTTGGGTATTCCAAAGATGGATTAAATTTCAAAGTATTACCGAAGCCGCTGTTGAAAAATAATGCCTATAGAAGTTCAATTTTTCCAATGGGCAGCAACGAATCTTTAATTAAAATGGGAGCAATGATCGGTAATAAATCTGGTGAGTTCAGATACCGGGAATTTACATTGAATAAAGACAGGATCGAGAAATCATTAAAATGATTTCAGCATTTAATATATCATTTCTGTTACTATTTTTGTATATTAAAGATTAATGATGGTAAAAAATGGTTGTATGGATTGTCCTCGTCCGGTTGCTGTTTCGGTAGTTATACCGGTATACAATGTCGAAAAATATTTAGACGAGACGATCCAAAGTGTGCTTGATCAGGAATTACAAGATTTCGAAATCATACTCGTTAATGATGGTAGCAGTGATTCTTCGGCTGAAATCTGTCGGAAGTATGCATCATTGGATGCTCGCATTTATTTTTTTGACCAGGAAAATTCGGGCGTTTCTGTCGCTCGAAATAACGGCCTCATTCATGCGAGCGGAGAATATGTCTATTTTTTAGATTCTGATGATACTATTGAACGCACCTTTTTGTCAGCTTCTTTAGCGATTGCTAAACAGCAAAATTTTGATTTGCTGATTTTGGGGGAGCCTTATTGTTCCCGGGCGCCACGTTTGACTGCTGTACCGACATGCGGTTTGCTGACCAAAAAGACCTTATTGGACACTTATCCCAATATCCGTTTTCCTGAAGGAATTCAGCCCTGCGAGGATGGCTTGTTTTCACATCGTCTCTTTTTGATGACCGATAAGATCGGATTCAATCCGGGCGCAGTATATTTTTATAGACAGCACGAGAATCAAAATCATACGCAAATTAATCGGCAGACGGATCGCTTATTGAAACAGATCCCAATATGGTTAGAACTATTGAAGGAGTTTTATAAGGAACATGATCTTTTTGCTTCAAAAGCCTTAAAACTAGCGCTATTTATCGAACATGAACCTTTTGAGTTTCGCTATTTAAAAATGGCATTTAATGATCTTGAGAAGGAAGAGCTGTTTAAGTTATTGCAAAATTTTATGCAAGAATATGTAAGCCCACATCTTACCAAAGCTGATAAAGAAATATTAACGGTGCCTTTTAGCTATTTTGTAGAAGCTCGAGATCATAGGGATTTTGATACGTTTTACGTAGATTATTGTAAAAGGAGAGCTGAAAAATTGAAGCGAGGCTTATTTTGGGTGAGGTTTATTCCAATTGCTGGCCTAAGAAGAAAAGTCCGTCAAAGGATCAGAAATAAGTATCTCGACGTATGAAGATTTTACTAATACAACATTTGTATTTTTTAAATGGAATAGGAGGCACGGAAAAGATATGTTCTACGTTAGCGAACATACTGAGTACAAATGGATATGTAGTGGAGATTGCAACCAATGAAAACATAAAAGGCTCCCCAGTTTTTCCGCTGCATAAGTCGGTGAAAGTGACGAATATCTTTGACGCTAATTTGGAGCAAAAGCTCGAGCTTCCTATTTATAACTATAAGGGGACGAATCCACTTTTATGGTTGAAATACAAGGCCCGCAAAAAATACAGCAAGTGGTATAACCGCCGATTGAAGCAACGGATGGGAGGGGAAGCTAAATTATTTCAATTTAATTTGCGAAAGCGGGCGATTTTATGGAAAGATTATATCGACGGACTAAAGCCGGATTTGATTATTACCATGTCCATTGGCTCACTTCTGGAGATTACTTATGGAAATACACTGTCAATCCCCATTATAGATTCGGTGAATGGAAGACCTGATTACGATTATACCAATGTTCTAGGCGGGAGAAAAGCATATATGGTTGATTTGTTAACGGCTAGTTTCGATCATCTGAATGGTGTTCAGATCTTATTTGATAGCTATCGGGATTTTCTACCGTCTAATTTTTCGGGACAATGCGACGTTATTGCCAATCCAATCCAGCAGGTAGATTCCCGCGATTTAGTTAGGCATGACCGTATCAAGGAAAGATATAAGATTATTCATCTTGGGCGTTTGGATACAGAATGTAAGCAGCAGCATGTTGCCATTGCAATTTTTGCTGGCCTGGCAAACAAATATCCCAATTGGGATTTGGAGTTTTGGGGGACAGGTCCAGACTTTGATCGATTGAATACACAAATTTGTGATCTTGGATTGGCTGAACGGGTTTTTCTGCGTGGATTCACCGAGGATCCTCTGATAAGGATGCGGGATGCGGATATTTTTATTTTCCCCAGCAAATATGAGGGGTTTGGATTAGCCTTAGCAGAAGCCATGTCAATAGGCCTGCCAAGTATTGGCTTTTCCACTTGTTCCGGGGTAAATGAATTGATCAAACATAATCAGAATGGTTTTTTAGCATTGGACGACCGTGAGATGGCCCTGTACCTCGAACAATTGATCATGGACTCTTCGCTACGTTCGAGATTTGGCGTTCAGGGCAACTTGGCAATGGAGGTGTACAGTTTTGAAAATATGGCTAAAGGGTGGTTAAATTTAGTGGAGACCGTCACAAAGCATTTTCGGGGCGAAGGCGAGATTTAGTTAGTCCGGCAAAGAAAAATTCAAATAGAATGTGGCATTTTCCGAGAATAATTCGTATTATTTATTATAAAAGCAAATGCTGCTTTTTACCTATTCAATAAGAATAAATGCAAACAATAAAGAGAAAGAGAATATTATACTTTATGCCTGAAAATCCTAACAGTTCGAAAGCAGGCAATTTGACTAGGTGTAAGCAATTGTTAACTTATTTTAATACGATAAGTGCAAATTTTGAGATCGATTTTGTATCCTCAATTAATTGGAGAACAGGTGATGAAGCTATTTTTCAATCCGAATTTCCAAATATTAACCTGATTATTTTACCTTTTAAATCTTCCAAAAAAAATAGGATTAGTTATTTCTTTCGTGATAAATTACAAAAAGAGATTAAAAATATCTTCCACTCCAATTTGATTGATCGTGTTTCGCCATCATTTCAAAGAAGATTTGAAAAGATTTTAAGCGATCATAAGTATGATTACGTTATTATTAGTTATGTTGAATTTGGTAGTTTGGTAAAGAATTTGATAGGATCTTATACAATTTTAGATTCGCATGATTTTCTGACGCTGCAAAATAAGACAAAGGAAAAGGAAAACTTTTCAATGCGTCAATTGGGTAAAATGTTTGGAGCTGAGTTGTCTATGATGACCTCTTTTAATGAGATATGGACATTTTCAATTGAGGAAAAATATATTTTTGAACAGTTTGCAGATAAATTTGTACGATTAATTCCGGTTTCAATGCCATCTCCTGTTATTCTAGAACGCGAAAAGAAGATAGACTTAATTTATGTGGCGAGTGATAATCCACACAATGTGTCGAGTATAAAGTGGTTTTTAGAACAAGTATTTCCGCTACTTGCACATGTTGAACTGCATGTGATTGGAAAGATTTGTGCACATATTCCAACCGTGAAAAATGTTATAAAACATGGATTGGTGGATGATCTTGCAGCATATTATGAGCAAGCTAAAGTTGCGATCTGTCCAATGCTTTCAGGGACAGGAATCAAAATAAAGGTTTTGGAAGCATTATCTTTTGGCATTCCGGTTGTAACCAATCAACGTGGTGTCGATGGATTGTTTAATAAATCAGATAATGGATGTCTTATATCGTTAGATGAACAGGCTTTTGCTTCTCATATTATTGAATTGCTCCAGGAGGATGAATTTTATAAGATAAAATCGAATCAGGCCATTGAATATATGAGAAATAATCATACCGTAAAGAAAGAGTATGAAGTCTTGGACGCTGTTTTTAACAATAGATGAATAAATGAAAATCTCTCTAATAATATCTACTTATAACTGGCCGGAGGCGTTGGCATTATGCTTGGAAAGTGTATTGCTTCAGAAGGTTCTTCCTGATGAAATCCTTATCGCTGATGACGGGTCTGGAAAGGAGACAGAGCGAGTTGTGGCAGAATATAAAAGTAAGTTTAATATTCCTTTTATTCATGTATGGCATGAAGATGAGGGGTTTCAGTTGGCGAAAATCAGAAATAAAGCCATTGCTAAAGCCTCATCCGATTATATTGTCCAAATTGATGGTGATTTAATTTTGCATCCCTATTTTATTCGAGATCATCGAAAGTTTGCGCGAAAAGGATCGGTGGTACGCGCCAGCCGTATTTACCTTGATCGGGAATTTTCCGAGAAAAAATTGACGAAGCGTGATACAAAGGTAAATAGATTCGATAAAGGAGTTTCGAACTTATTCAGTGCTTTTCGTTTTCAGTTGTTATGGAAATATTTTGAATTTAATTATAAAAACAAAGGCAACGAGCGTTGGGAGATTCATGGTGCCAATATGGCCTATTGGAGAGAAGATGCCATTCGTGTGAATGGCTATAATGAAGACTTTAAGGGCTGGGGGCCGGAAGATAAAGAATTTGTCGCTAGACTTCTAAATATCAACATCAAAAAACGATTCTTAAAATTCGGCGGCATTGTGTTTCACATCTGGCATGCGATAAATGCAAAAGAGAATTTAGGCAACAACAATTGTTTGTTTGCAAAAACAAAAAAGCTAAATTTGACCTATTGTGATAACGGTATTGATAAATACCTGAAATCATCTGATTAGCACTTACGGTTTTATAGCTATTTTTTGGAAACTTCAATAATTATTACAACGTATAATAGGCCCGATGCATTGGAATTGGTGCTATTGTCTGCATTAAATCAAACAGTTTTGCCGAGTCAAGTTATTGTTGCAGATGACGGTTCTGATGATCGAACAAGACAGCTTGTCCATCGTTATGAGCAGGTTTCTGAAATTCCAATCAGCCATGTTTGGCAGGACGATTGTGGTTTTCGCGTTGCACGTATTCGAAATCAAGCGCTAGCCCAAGTAAAATCACCCTATGTTGTACTTGTCGACGGTGATATCCTTATGGCACCAAATTTTATTGAAGACCATCTAAAACTCGCCAAAGTCGGACATTTTATCCAAGGTGGAAGGGTTTTACTGAATCAAGCATTAACAGCTAAATTGTTAACTGAGTCGAATCAACTAAGGTATCCGAATATGTTTCAGGCGGGATTCGAATCTGGTCGGTTTGAAAAGAGAATAAGTAGTTTTCGTAATCTTCTTTTAGCACGATGGACTGCGAAAAACCTAGCACATAAAAGAAGCAAAGTACGCTCTTGTAATATGTCCTTCTACATGCGCGATGTTCGTGCAGTGAATGGTTTTAATAATCTTTTTGAAGGCTGGGGCCGGGAAGACAGTGAATTTGTGGAACGTTTATTCAATTATGGACTCAAAGGGCAACTAATCAAGTTTGCTGCAATTGGGTATCACTTATATCATAAGGAGGCGTCTAGAAAAGCACTACCACAAAACGATCATTTATTAGAAAAGACAAAATTAGAAAAGCTGACATCCTGTGCTGACGGACTTTCTAGTTTCCTATAGTTATTCATTATCATGGGAATTCCAAAAAATATATTTCAAACATTTAAGGATAATAAGATTCCTTGGCTTACGAAGCTCTATATTCGCTCATTTTTAAAAAAGAATAAGGATTATTCGTATGAGTTCTATGATGATCAACGGGTGAGTGACTTCTTTGCTGAACATTTTGATGAGCGCATTAATAAAGCTTATCATCGTCTTCAGATAGGGGCCGCCAAAGCAGATTTTTTTCGCTATGCTGTTTTATATATATATGGTGGTATTTATATAGATTTAGATAGTGATTTGTTAGTCTCCATCGATAAATATCTAAATAGCGATGACGTTGCGGTAATAACGCATGAGAACAATAGGAGCCTGTATGCACAATGGGCACTTATCTTTGATAAAGGACATCCTTTTTTAAAAAGAACGATGGAGCTGATTGTGGATAATATTGAACAGAATCGATTTCCACATGATGTACATGCGATGACAGGCCCAACAGTTTATACATTAGCGATTAATGAAGTTCTGAAAGAAAATCCGAATGTAGCGTATCGCTGCATTGAAGATGATTATAAAGGATTACTGAAATTTAAGTATAAATTAGGTAAACTCATGATTTATAAAGACAAATCTAACCATTGGAAGAAACTACAACTGCGTATTCCTGTTGTAAAACCTGATACAGACTTTTAGGCTTATTTATTTTAAGGGAGAGTTATTTTTACTTATTTTTGAGGAAAAAGCATTGCACATCGATGAATTTCAAAAGAATCTTTTTGCGAAATAAAAATAATAAGATTTACTATTATATTAAAGCAATTCTTAGGGAGCTAGTTCCTGATAGTCTTTTTCAAGCCCAACTGACAAAGCGTTTAGATAGCACTTATTATCGCAAAAATGCCAAATATATTGATGATAGGGTAAATTATTACAATAAGTTGGAACGGCTTGAGCCTTTAGATCAGGACGCCATGGAAATAGGCAAATATCGCGTACCAGAACGCATACGCGTTTATTATTTCGACAGTAAGGAATATTTAAGGTTTTTTAACCCCAAATTGCGGTTCAGTATTTTGCCCGGTGATATCATTCATATTCCCTCACATCCGACTTTACTCAAGAGCCGACCTATTCATGGTAATAATAGCAATGCAATAGTCTTAAATTTGGATAAAGCAAGACATTTTAATTTTCTTCAGGACGACGTGTCTTTTGATAAAAAAATAGATATGTTGGTCGGAAGGAGCGGTTTTGGACAGATTCATCGAAGTCGATTCTACCAATTGTATTATGATCATCCATTGTGCAATATCAAAAAGGCTAATCGATCTTCCGATAAGGATTATTTATCCATCGCAGGGCACCTTGATTATAAATTTATTTTGGCGCTTGAGGGAAACGATGTTGCGACAAATTTGAAGTGGATTATGTCCTCTAATTCTATTGCGGTCATGCCTATGCCGAAATATGAGACTTGGTTTATGGAAGGACGCCTAATTCCAGATGTTCATTTTATTTGTATTAAAGATGATTATTCTGATTTGGAGGAAAAATTACGGTATTTTATGGCAGATGATCATGCGGCTAGGAGGATCGTAAAATATGCACACGAATATATTGCTCAGTTTAAAAATAAAAAAATAGAGGATATAATCGCATTAAAAGTCTTGGATAAATATTTTACGCATACCGTTCAGCCTAAATTACAATAAGGACTGATAACAGTTTATGAGTTCTGATGCAATTTTTTCATCATTAAATTTTTGCACATAGTGACGTCCTTGTGAAATCATCCTTGCACTGGTTTGGGAGTCGCTCAGAATACGTTTGATCGCTAGATTTATTTCGTCTACATTTGAAGGGTCGACATAACAAGACGATGGTCCACCAGCTTCTGGAAATACGCCCGAATTGGTTGTAATGACAGGAGTACCAGCATATAAGGCTTCGATGATAGGGATACCAAAGCCTTCAAAGATAGAAGGGTATATAAAAATTGATGCCATCGCATAAATAGTTGATAGTTCTTCAATAGTAAACCCTTGTTTTATAATGACTTTGCTTTCCAATTTGTTGGCTACGATATATCTGTTAATCTCCTCAAGATAGGTCGTTTTCTTACCAATTATTAATAATGGGATATCGATATCCTGAATAGCTTTTACAATTTGTAAAACATTTTTTCGTTTTTCAATTGAACCCACATTTAACAGAAAGTCTTTGGGTAAATTATATTTTAACCTTAATTTGTCCTGCTCGTCGTCACTTTTTGGAACCTTGAAAGCCGGATGGCAACCCTGATAGATAACCTCGATCTTATGTTCGGGAATTGCATAGTAATCGATGATATCTGATTTAGTCTGTTCACTAATTGCAATAATTTTATCCGCGTGATTAACCGCTAATTGGAATTTCTTGTTGTATATCCAACGATCGATGGGTTTATAGAGTTCGGGATAGCGTAAGAAGATTAAATCATGTATCGTGACAACAGATTTAATTCCACGGGCTTTTAAGCCCCTTGGTATTTCTCCTGTAAGCCCGTGAAAGAGTTCTACACCGTCATTAAGCAGGTCAGATGCTATTCCAAAGCTTCGCCAAAGTGCGGGAAAAGCGCGGTTAAATGTGCTTTTGGGGAGACGAATTTTTTCTTCGATAAGCGCCTTCTTCGAAAGATCATTATCGTCCAATCTTGGTGTATATTTCAAATAAGTATTATCCGGATAATATTGTTCCAGTATACGGACAAGGTCCCGACTATAATTGCCTAAGCCTGTTCGATTGAGAAAATATCGTTTAGCGTCAAATCCAATTGTTATCATGCTTGACCCGGTTTAGCTTTCTTTAAAAATGTGTTCGAATTTACTTAATACCAAATCCCAATTATAATATTTAGAAACATATTCTTTAGCTTTTGCCGCAATGATGTTCTTATCGGTATTTGTATCTTGCAAATATGTGATAATGGAACTTAGGGAGTTGAAGGAATCATAACAGAATACAGCTCCACTTTTGCGTTCATGTTCGACCATGACATCGCACTTTTTGTTACCAATGACTGGTTTCCCTAAATGGAGCGCTTCTAATGTCAATAGTGATAAACTCTCGGCGAGTGAGGGATTAATAATGGCAAAGCTTTGTAGCATTAGCGCTTTTTTTTCTTCCTCGCTTACAAAACCAGTATAGATGATATCAGGATCTTGCTGAACATCCATGGTATTTTCTCCTGTAAGTACAAGCTGCAAGTCGATCTGTTTTTCCGATTTTAATTTCAGAAAATAGGCCATAAAATTGTTGATTTTCACTGGTGTAATGCGACCACAATAAAGTAAGTATGGTGATTTGATCTGATATTTGGAACTGATGGCTGCTGCAGCTGCTAGGTCATCTATTTGATTGACGCCTATGCCAACAATTGTATTTTTTGCCAGCGAATTTCTGAAAATTTCTAAACACATTTCTTTTTCACTTTCTGTATTAAAGGCAATATGATTGACTTTTGAAAATAAAAGTGTGTTGATACTTCTAAATAACATGCTCTCCATATGTGCAGTGGGAATCAGAATAGACTTCTCTGGTACAAGGAGTGATCCCAATATGGTTAGTGGGTTTTCGTAAGTAAAGAAAATGAATTTGTCGAAATCGTGTTGGAATTCCCTAATATAGTTAAGTAATGAAGACGAATAAAATGGATGTCCTTCCAAATAGGTTGATTCATCATCAACTTTGAATTTCCAAACAGGAAATAAGGAGAAAATAGGCTTTGCTAACCTCCAGCGATAGATCAATCGGCGTATCTTCCGGGCGATTTTACTTTTCTTTTCGGAACGCAAATTTTTATCGGTCACGAACCTTGTCACAGGTATTCCCTGTATAATTTCTAGGCCCGGAGTGAAATCTTCCGCTGGTTTATTTAAAAACTTGATAGTGGTGGTTAATACAGTCACGTCATGCTTTGCTGATAATCGTTCAGCTAGCATTCTACAATGGAATTCGGCCCCACCGGTGATATCCAATCCGTATCGAATGGTTATTAACCCTATCTTCATCCTATTGCTCTTATTTTTTCAATCACCATTTCCGGTGTAATTAAATCAATTGCTTCTATCCCATCACAATCACAGGGCTTGTTGCCGTACACTGAACTCGGTCTGTTGGGGTGTTCAACTTGGATGCAATCTGTTAGCTGCTGCCCGTAACCGGTGAATCCAGCATAAGGATGCGTTGCTCCCCACAAAGAAAGACACCTTACGCCCATCAACGATGCCATATGAAGTCCCGAAGAGTCCATACTGATCATGAGATCTAGATTTGAAATTAAATCCAGTTCTTCCCGCAGCGAAAGCTTGCCTATGGTATTATAGGTGTTGGGAAATCGCTCCGTCCAGTTTTGCGCAATCTGGAATTCCTGTTCACCACCGCCAAACAACAAAACATCATAGCCATTGTGCGTCAATATGTCTATCACATTTTCCATTTTGGTTTGCGGAAAAATCTTATAACGATGTTGCGCAAATGGGACAATGCCAATTTTCTTTCGATCGAAGTTTGCAAACATACTAAATGCAGCTTTGGGTACATCCTGCAAATTAAGAACCAATTTATTGCTGAGTTCGAATTTGAAACCCAATGCGCGAAATACATCTGCATAGCGCTCCACTGTCAGCTTTAAAGGAACTTTAATTTTGTTGTTTTCGCGGGTTAAAGCTTTTTTTTCAGCCCTGCCTTTGTCAAGTTGTTTTACTTTTACACCCGATAAGGAAAATAAAAGATCGACTACGCGGGAGCGTAAATTGAAATGTAAGTCCGCTACAGCATCTGCGCCGTATTGAGCCAGTTCTTTTTTTAGCTTGACTAATCCAAAAAAACCTTTATGAATTGTTTTGGGTTCAATCGCGTGAAACCGTACACCTTTTATTCCATCAAAAAATGGGGCAAAGAATTTCCGGCTGACCATAATGATTTCTACATCAGGGTATTGAATGCAGAATTCTTTCAATACTGAGGCGACCATGGCAACATCGCCCATAGCTGAAAATCGGGTTACTATGATCCGTTGCGGTAAGGACATGTTTTATTTTCCTGATGAATATAGGACAGGGTTCAATGCCGGATCGTTATACATTTTCATCTGTTTATAGACTTTCATGTATTTATCACCTGATGCGATGGCGGTCATCAATTCATCAATACTTTGGGATAAATCTTTTCGTTGTTCCAATAAAACGTTTAGTTTTTCTTGGCAGGAAATGATGTGTGTTTCGGAAGCATCTTTGCGTAATGTTTCCTGTTCCATGTGGTAGATTTTTAAAGCCAGAATGGAAAGTCTATCAATAGCCCATGCCGGACTTTCAGTATTGATCGTTGCTGTAGGACTCGCCTGTATACCTTGAAATTTTTGCAGAAAATAACTATCAATGTACTCGACGGTATCTGTGCGGTACTGATTGGATTCATCGATACGTCTTTTCCAATATAAGCCTTCTTGAGGTTCAATAGCGGGATTACGCACAACATCTTCCATATGCCATTGCACGGTGTCAATCCAGCATTTTAAATAGAGGAGATGTTCCAGAGATTGTTTGTCATACGGATTTTGGATTGGATGATCAATCTGATCGTATACGTGGTAATCCTGGATAGCACGCTGAAAAATTGGATTTGCTATTGCACTAATCATGTTACAAATATAAAATATATTATGGAGTTATTCTTACTATTCAACGCAGACATTAAGGGAATGAATTGGACGATAAACTTATTAAAATGAAAGAAGTTTCCTGTTTTCTAGAATGCCGAAAGTAATAAATCGGGAAAGATACCTAAGATCAACACGGCCACGGTACATAAGATTCCAATACACAAGAGTAGCACATTGAATTTAACCGCCGGAGATACCGTATTTTCCCTTAGAAACGCATTCAGTGGTATCTTAAAATAATAAAATAGGGAGATGACAGATGTCAATGCACCCACTAGGAGTAATGCCAGCAAACTAAAGGATTGGAAGTTTTGGTATTGCTCGAATACTTTGGAAAAGACCAAAAGTTTCCCAACAAAACCCGCAGTAGGAGGTAGACCGACCAAAGCGATTAAAACAATCGAAAAGGAAGTAAACAATAAGGGAAATTGCTTTCCTAAGCCACGATAAGATTCAATCGTGGTATTTCCTAAACTAGCTTCCAAGGCATCAATAAAGATAAATACAGCAATATTCATCAGGGCGTATATGGAAAGGTAAAATAATAGGACATTTGATTCCTTATTTTGATAAACCAATACAGCCATAAGGAGTATACCCGTATGCCCAATGGAAGAGTAGGCCATCATCCTTTTGGCATCCTGTTGACGCAAAGCGGCTAAATTACCAATCAGCATGGTTGCGATGGCGATCGCAATAATCACATAAGTCAGAAAATCGCTGAAATAAAAGGAGACATTGAGCCATGCGGAGAATATCTTGGACAAAAGAACAACGACCGCAATTTTGGGTACAGTTGCAAGATAGGTGGTAATCACTGTTGGCGCACCTTGATAAACATCCGGGCTCCAGACATGAAAGGGAAAAAAACTTAATTTGAAACCAATACCTGTCAGCAAAAATAATAAAGCAATGCTGATCATGATCTGAGGTGCTTCCATCAAGCCGGCAATGTGGCTTGGTGCGTCAAAATTCAGGTTTCCCGTGAAACCGTATAGTAAAGACAAGCCATAGAGCATAACGGCGGCACAAATGGATCCAAACAGGACATATTTTAAAGCAGCTTCCGATTGAACCTTTGTGGAAGAAAAATAGCCAACCATAATATAGGAGCTGATCGAAACAGTCTCCACAGCGATAAAGATCATCAGCCAGTTACTCGTCATCGTCAGCAGGTTCAGGCCAAGGGTTGCGGTCAATAGCACGGCGTATAGGTCGCCTAAGGGACGGTCTTGCTGGCGTTGTTGGATGAAGATACAGATGAGCATTGTCGACAACAGCATAATCAAACGTGCAGCTACAGCAAATGCATCAATATGGATCATATCAAAGAAGCCTGTTGCCTCGACCTTACTGAGTCCCTGGCCCACAAGGTAACAACCACTGAGCAATAAGCCAACGAGGGTGATGACAAAAGAGGTATTCTTCCAGTGTCTGTCAATAAAAAGACTAGCGAGGATAGTACCAATAAAAGTGACGATCAATGTCAGTTCGGGCTTAAAATAAGGAACGCTTACGATAATCTGATCGATGAAAGAACTGATATATGGACTGAATGCGAGCATGCTGAATTAGATAAATTGTTGGATAAAACTCACGAGATTCAGAACACTGGCGTTTAGGTTGTTAAATACCAATGCCGGCATAATTCCAAGTAATAGCGCGAGCGCTAGGGTAGGAAATAAGATCACTTGTTCGCGTATATTTAAGTCTGTCAGAGCATTACTCCAGGAGTCTCCGCCTTTTAAGCGAATTTGTCCAAAGAACATGCGTTGCAGTGTCCAAAGTAAATAGGCTGCACTTAATAGGATACCTATGGATCCCGCCAGTGCCATCCAGCGCGGTAATCCAGTTCCTATACTCGCGGCATTGAAGGAACCGATAATGACAAAGGCTTCGCCAATAAAGGCTGAAAAGCCGGGAAGGCCTAGGGAAGCAAAAAATGCGACAGCGACATAACCTGTGTATTTGGGCATAATCTGAGCTAAGCCACGGAAACTATAGATATTTCTGTCGTGTACACGGTCATAGACCACACCAACAAGGAAAAAGAGTGCCGCGGATAAAAATCCATGCGAAATCATCTGAAACATGGCGCCAGAAATACTTTCTGCAGTCAGCGATGCAACACCAAGCAGCACAAAACCCATATGTGAAACCGATGAATAAGCAATCATTCGTTTCAAGTCTTTTTGCGATAGGGCATTCAAAGCACCATAAATAATGGAAACAACACCGATTAACCCAAGCCACCAATTGGATAAGGCTGCCATATCGGGAAAGATGCTGTAACAGATACGGATGATACCGTAACCACCAATTTTCAGGAGAATACCGGCAAGAATAATAGATACTGGTGTTGGCGCTTCAACGTGCGCATCCGGTAGCCAAGTATGTAGCGGAACAATGGGTACTTTAATAGCAAAGGCAAAAAAGAGCACAATGAAACCGACCAGACGAGCGGAAATGCCCAAAATCTCCTGATAACCTTCCCAGCCGAAAATAGAACCCTCAAGATAATTCTGTGGATTCATCATATAGATCATGTTGAAGGTATGTGCTCCAGTCAAGGGGTTGATTACTGAAAAATACAATCCGACGATAATCAACAACATAAATACAGACCCGAATAGGGTATATAAAAAGAATTTTATAGCTGCATATTCGCGTCTTGCGCCACCCCAGATACCGATCAAGAAGTAGAGTGGCAGTAACATGACTTCATAAAACAAATAGAATAGGAAGAAATCCAATGCGCAGAAAATCCCCATAACAGCCATATTAAGCACCATGAGCAAGGCAAAGTATCCCTTTGGACTTTTCTGAATATTCCAGGAGGCACCTATAGCCATCAGCATAACGAATGCACTCAGCAATAACAAGGGCATGGAGATTCCGTCAATACCAATAAGATAATCAATCTCTAATTTCCCTATTGATCCTAAATCTAATCGGATCCAGGAAAGCTGTTCAACAAATTGATAGCCCGCCAGATCTTGGACTCCTGTTTTGCTTGCATCAAATTGTGCATAACATATTCCGGCCAGTACAAACTGTATTGCTGTGAATGCTAAAGCAATATATTTGTAACTCGATTTATAGCGTGTTGGTAAGGCGAGAATGAGCGCCGTAGCCAATAGCGGTAAAAATATCAATAAGGATAGAATAGGCATTTCCTAAAAGAATATAAGATAAATTAAACCAAGTAAAACTAATAAAAAGACGGAATACAATGCTGTCTGTATCTTTCCGTTTTGGACCAGGCGAACTTGATTGCCTGTCCAATAGGCTACAGTAGCAACCGTATTAACAAAACCATCTACAATATATTTATCTATCCACACACTTAGCTGTGAGAGGGATAAGACGATAAACTGAATCAAAGAAACGAAAGCGTCAACGATGTGACGATCAAACCAATAACAGAACTGCGCTAATTTTAATGTGCCATTCACAAAGACTGCTTGGTAAAATTCATTGATATACCCCTGGTTGAAAGCGGCTTTTAATGCCTGGCTAGCTGAGTTCAAAGGGTATTTATTTTGTACATACCATTTCCAGCCGATGATCCAGCCAATAACCGAACCAAGGAGCAGTATTGCAGGGATAATAAGGTGTGCACTATGGCTTGGTGCAAAAGCATATTCATCCAATAAAAGGCCGTCCATCAACCAGGAATCGTGATACGAAAACGGATTGAAAGAAAACAGTGGAAATAAGCAGAATAGTCCCAAAACAAACATGGGGATCAACATGGTCTTTGGGGCTTCATGTAGTGGATGATCCAGTAGTTTGCCCTGAAGCTGTTTCAACAGTCTGAACTCTCCAAAAAAGGCTTTAAAGAGCAGACGACCGATGTAGAAAGCCGTTAAAATACTTACTAGAATTAAAATCGCGGGGATGATAAGGTATAAGTTACCTTTTGAAAGAGCCCATTCAAAGGAAGAGATGACGATACTGTCTTTGGATAGATAACCTGAAGTCAAAGGGAATCCTGCAAGTGCTAGCGAAGCTATACACATCAGCACGAAGGTTTTTGGCAAATATTGACGTAGCCCGCCCATATTCCGTAAATCCTGCGGATCAAAGTCCAATTGGCTATGTGCTTTGAGATGGGCCATTTCATGAATGACAGCTCCTGCAGAAAGAAACAACAGGCACTTAAAGAAGGCATGCGTAGTCAGATGAAATAAAGCAGCATCCCATGTTCCAATGCCAATGCCAACCATCATAAAACCAAGCTGCGATATGGTCGAAAAAGCAAGAATACGTTTGATGTCGTATTGGCCAAGCGCGAAGTATGCGGCCAAAGCAGCGGTTATTGTACCGATGATGGCAATAAATAATAAGGCAGATTCATTAAATAATGGAAATACAGTAGCCAAAAGGAATACACCTGCAGCAACCATGGTCGCGGCGTGAATCAATGAGGATACGGATGTAGGACCTTCCATGGCGTCAGGAAGCCATACATGTAATGGAAATTGTGCAGATTTAGCCATCGCTGCCAAGAAAAAGGCTAATCCTGCAATGGTAAGCCAAATCTGAGGTAAGCTATTGACTGGAGATATCCATAATCCTTGGGCGATTGTGGATTGATAAATTAAGCCATTGTCTCCAAAGAGATCGATTAAATTGAGGGTTTTGAACTGTGTAAATAGGATCGCAAGCCCAATTAGAAAACCGAGGTCGCCGATGCGATTGACCAAAAATGCTTTTTTATTGGCTTGTACAGCTGTTTCACGTGTGAACCAGAAGCCGATGAGGAGATACGATGCAAAACCGACTAATTCCCAAAAAACATACATCAATAGGAGGCTGTCCATAATAACCAATCCCAACATCGCAAAACAGAATAAGCTGAGATACATCCAATAGCGGTGAATACCTGAATCGCCATGCATATAGGCTCTGGAGTATATATGTACGGGTAGGGCAATGGTCGGTACCAAAAAAAGCATCAACGTGCTCAAATTGTTCAGCAGGATACCAACTTTAAATGCTGTTTCACCAATAGTGAACCAGCTTACTTGCATTGATACTGCCGGATTATTCCATATAGAGAACCAGGTCAATCCACCAGCGATAAAACTGAGGATAATAGCCGTGAGAGAAACTAGGCCCGACTGATCGCGTTTGCCTGCTATTGCTTGATATAGGAATGCCACAAATGGCGCTGCCAAGGTAAACAGTGCGGTCAGAAGGGGCGATATGTGAACAAATTGATCCAATGCTTATTTGTCTTTTAATTGGTTTATCTCATCCGGATTAATGGTTTTGTAATGCCGATAGACATTTAATACAATAGCCAATCCAACAGCGACTGCAGCCGCTGCGAGAACAATGGCAAATAATGCGAAAATTTGCCCACCATAACTGACCTTGTCGTATTTTCCAAAAGCAACAAAGTTCAGGATGGCGGCATTGATCATCAATTCAATACCCACCAGAATCATGATCGCATTTTTCTTGGAAAGAACGGTATAGAGGCCAATGCAAAAGATGCAGGCACTGACAACTAAAAAATGCGTCAGCGTAATCATATTGTACGCTCCTTTCTCGATAGATGT
This sequence comes from Sphingobacterium sp. UBA865, assembly GCF_002295765.1. NCBI lineage: Bacteria > Pseudomonadati > Bacteroidota > Sphingobacteriia > Sphingobacteriales > Sphingobacteriaceae > Sphingobacterium > Sphingobacterium sp. UBA865. The sequence continues at coordinate 412,392 of NZ_DBGB01000031.1, forward strand.
GAGGCTCCGATCAAGGCCATCATCAAAAACACGGATATAATTTCAAATTGTAAAACGTAAAAGGTCATAAAACGTAAACCAATCTGATGAATGTTATTATCTGTTGCGACAATCTCGGTGTTATTTTCCCTAGCTTGTAAAATCCACGCAGATGGTGCTTGTTGCCATTCAACAATGCCGTATAGCATAAGCAATAGAAAGCCAAGTACGATGGGAACCGTCTGCCACTTAGGCATGGTTAAGAATGAACCGCTGCTATCCTGAAGGTCTTTCAGGAGTTCTTTGTTGGAGAGCATAAAGGCAAATAACATCAATATGAGCACGCCTCCGACATACACCATAATTTGCGTGATAGCTACAAAATCGGCTAAAGCAAATAAGTAGAGAACTGCCATAGCAAATAACACAATAAAAAACAGGAACAATGCACGCGCGATATTTTTAAGATTGACCAGTAAAAGTGCTGAACCGATTGCTAGGGTAGCAAAGGCGTAGAATAAAATACTTTCCATCTTTTATTTTTGCTTTGCTGCCTCCTTTTCAGCTTGAAACTTGGTCCACTCTACTTTGCGCTGTGCGACCTCACTATCGGTCATATCTGAAAAACCATAGATAAGATCGGTCAGTTTTTGAGAACTGCGGTCATATTCATTGGTCATGGTAATACATTCCGTCGGACATACCACAGTACAAAGGCCACAGTACATACATTTGGCCATATCAATATTGAATTTGGCCGGATATAGTCTTTTAACGCTGCCATCGGAAGTTTTTCCAATCGCTTCCGGTGATTTGATAGCTTCGATTTCGATGCAGTCGACAGGACAAGCCTTTGCGCATAGATCACATACAATACAGTCCTCGATATCGACTTGCAATTGATAGCGGGCAACTTCGGGGATTGGCATTTTTTCACACGGGTATTGTACGGTGACAATACCTTCTTGTTGATCAAAGTAATTGTCTTTCTTGATATTCAATTCTGTTCGCGAACGTCGGGCACCAAACAAGTGCTTAACAGTCAAAGATAAACCCTTGATTGCCGTACGAAATGCATGCGAAGCTGTTTTAAATATCATATCCTATGCTATAACTAAAATTCGCCAAATTGCAGAGATGGCCATAGAAAGAAAAGCCAGCGGTGTCAATACTTTCCAACATAAACTCATCAGCTGGTCTGCACGTAACCGTGGTAATGTCCATCGAATCCACATTTGGATACCAACAATAAATAATGATTTGGCTAATGTCCAAAATATTCCCCACACTAAACCTGTGGTCCAATCGGCCAAGCGTATTGCACCTATGTTTGGTAATGGTGTATTCCAAGCGCCTAAGAAGAGAACAACTCCCAACATCGATACCAAAAACATCATGGCATACTCTGCCAAAAAGATAAAGGCAAATTGTATGCCCCCATATTCTGTATGGAAACCACCAACTAATTCAGATTCGGCTTCCGGGATATCAAAGGGTGCACGATTACACTCGGCAAGGGTAGCAATAAAGAATATGATGTAGGTAATAATCAAATGTGGGGCCTGAAAGATGTTCCAGGCGAAAAGGCCTCCGATCTCATTGACTTCCCAAAAACCAAAGAATTTAATGCTTCCATGAGTTAGAATTCCTTGTCCAATAGCAATTTCATTCAAATTTAGGGTCTGGGTTAGCATCACTACAGCAATCAGCGAAAGGCCTACCGGTATTTCATAGGATACCATCTGTGCAATGGCACGCATGGAACCCAATAAAGAATATTTGTTGTTAGATCCCCAACCTGCCATTAAAATGCCCAAAGCATCAATGGAGATGATGGCCATAATAAAGAACAAGCCTGTATGTGTATCCGCAGGGATAAAATCTTTGGCCCAGGGAATAACGGCAAAACCTGTAAATACAGCAACGAAAATAACGATAGGAGCAACTCTAAAGAGTATTTTATCGGCCGATGAGGGGGTGATTAATTCTTTTTGTAATAATTTGAGAATGTCGGCAATCGTTTGGAGACTGCCATACTTTCCTGTTTCCATCGGTCCTAGACGATCTTGTACAAATCCCGCGATCTTACGCTCGGCATATACTGCAAATAAGGTAAAGGCTGCTATAAAAGTGAAAATAGCAATGGGAACCAAGATATGTAGTATTGTTTCTAACAAGTCTTATTTATAATGATTTTTAATAAGAGACCAATGAATACGCAAACTTAACGAAAAACAGGGAATTTAGATAAGGAAAAATTAAAATATACTTAACAAGTAGATTATCGTGACAATAACGTAACGACGGTGCATCCTATAGTGTTCGAGTGGGTGGTTTCGGACAGCTGTAAAGTTCTCCATGTTGGTTGGGGTAGAAATAAAAAAAGCATCCCCGAGGGATGCTTTTTAAGGATATAAATCGAAATCGGATTAGCGATTTGAAAATTCAACGTAGTCGCGTTCTGTGTGGCCAACGTATACTTGTCTAGGACGACCGATAGGCTCTTTGTTTTCACGCATTTCTTTCCATTGTGCAATCCATCCTGGTAGACGGCCTAAAGCAAATAATACGGTAAACATATCTGCTTTGAAACCTAATGCGCGGTAGATGATACCTGAATAGAAGTCAACATTCGGATAAAGTTTTCTGTCGATGAAGTATTGGTCATTCAATGCTGCTTCTTCGAGTCTTTTAGCGATATCCAATACCGGATCTTGAACGCCTAATTTTTCCAAGATGTCATCACATGCTTTTTTGATGATCTTAGCACGAGGGTCGAAGTTTTTGTAAACACGGTGACCGAATCCCATCAGACGGAAAGGGTCGTTTTTGTCTTTTGCTTTAGCAAGATATTTTTCAGCGTCACCACCATCATTTTTAATGGCCTCCAACATCTCGATTACAGCTTGGTTTGCACCACCATGTAATGGTCCCCATAATGCATTGATACCCGATGCAACAGATGCATAAAGGTTTGCATTGGATGAACCAACGATGCGAACAGTAGATGTTGAACAGTTTTGCTCATGATCAGCATGTAAAATCAACAATTTGTGCATGGCGTCAATCACCACAGGATCGAATGTTTTTTCATCATTCACTTCTCCAAACAGCATGTTTAGGAAGTTGTCAATGTAACCAAGGTTGTTTTTTGGATAAACGACAGGATGACCCAATGATTTCTTTTGAATCCAGGAAACGATCGTTGGCATTTTTGCCAAAAGATTGATGATCGTTTGATCCTCTTCTTCGTCAGTTAAGTTAGGATTTAAAGATTCTGGGTAAAATGCCGATAATGCGCCTACTAAACACGAAAGTTGGCCCATTGGGTGAGATTTGGATGGGAATCCAGCGAAGAAGTTTTTCATGTCTTCGTGAATCATCATTTGCTTTTTGATGTCAGCTCTGAATTTTTCCAATACCTCTTTTTTGGGAAGTTCTCCATAAATCAACAAATAAGCAACTTCCAAGAAAGTCGATTTCTCTGCCAATTGTTCAATTGGATATCCTCTATATCTCAATATGCCTTTTTCACCGTCAAGGAAAGTAATCGCACTTTTCGTTGCACCTGTATTTTTGTATCCTGGGTCTAACGTAATAAATCCGCTTAGTTCTCTTAATTTCGAAATATCAACTGCTTTTTCATTTTCAGTACCGACAATGACCGGAAGGTCATACGAAGTGCCGTCTAAATTTATAGATGCTTTATCTGACATGTTTATATATATCTTATATCTGATTTGTTATGCTAATCTCACAAATTTAACTATTTGATATTTAAAATTGAAAGTTCTTTTGGAATTAAAATGACATGACTGCGTCATTTTGGATAATATTCACGAATTATTTACTTAAATAAGCAAATAATTTATTCAAATTTAACATTATCTTATTCTGCAAAAATATCAATCTATTTTTCGTTGCGCAACCTTTCCTTTGTCTTGGTAGTTGCCGTGTTTGCCCGATCCGAAAAAAGGTAGTATGACAAAACAAACCAGAATAATGGACGTTAGTGTCAAAATTCCTGTAGTCCACAATATTTTGCTGAAGTTTTCCGCCTCCAATAGCTTAATGCCCCAAAGTCCCAAAAGGAAATAGGTGGCAACGAAAAGGATCACCAGTGTGAATAATATGCCGAATATATATTTCATAGCTGAATTAATTTATGGGTTGTGAATGGATTGACCTCAGTATATTGAGCTGAATCGTACCGATTTACATTTTAAAAGGTCTCATGGGATAGCTATCACTTTTAAGGTTGAATCTCCCGTAATACACTAGATTTTATTGAGAATCTGTTTTTTTAATGTGTCGAATTCTTCTTGGGTAATGATATTCTCACGAAGCAGCAGCTGCAGCTTTTGGAGTTTCTCGACAAAGTCACCCTCTTGCTGAATATGATCTTTGATCTCCTCTTTTTGAAGGTCGAATTGCTTTCCGAGTTCCATACCGACTCCCAGTTGTGCACCTACACCTGCAATTCCGCCTTCATTTTTAGCTGCGTCGCGTAGTGCCCGTAATTTTTCTAATTCAACATAGCTCAGACCTGCCTGTAGCGCTGCTTGATTTTGTGTGCTTAAATCGGCGATTTCTCCAATTCTTCGTTGTGTATTGGCATCAAATTGAGTTCCTAGGATTTTGAAATCCGTAATGTCGAGGCCAAGATCATTAAAGTCTTGTGTAACCGCGGTCTTGATGTCGTTGGAAAGTAATCCCAGTTGACTGTCAATCTCATTGTAACCCAGTTTCTTTTGTGCAATCTGCGCAATAATTTGTTGGGGGATCCGATTATTGATGATGTCTTGAATATCAGCTGTGCTAACCGTATTTTGATTCGCCACAATGTTTTTATAGAAATGTACCGGTTCCTTGATGAGGTAAGAGAATGTACCATTCAAGCCAATTTCTATCGGTAAATTGTAATGGGGGTCGATATATTTAATAGGTGTTCCCGTTCCCCAAGATTGATTGACGATAGCGGCTGTACGGAAAAAGTAAATGTAGAGCTTATGTTCTGATTCAAAGTTTTGCCGCAAACGTGCTAAAGTAGTAAAGAATGGATGGTTGTCCGTTTTCAGATTGTATGTGCCTGCCTCGGTCAGCAAGTTTTCACCTTTTCCTTCGTAGACGAGGATGCAGCCCTGCCCTGGAGCAAGGATCAGCTTACTGGAATTTTTGATCTCATTCCTTTCAGATGGAAATTTATACCATAATATTCGGGGATCCTGGTTTTTCCACTCAATGACCTCAGAAAGCTGGTTGTTAAAAAGATTAAATAGTCCCATAGTGTTTAATTTAGTGTGTCGAATTTGGGGTTATACCCTTCAAACTTGTTGATTTGTTTGCCATTATTATCAAAATAATAATAGTTGCTACCGTCTTTTACAATAAAACCATCCTTTAACAGGCATCCATTTCCATAAATGGACTTTAGGTCTGTGCTGATCGTTTTTTGTATGGCCTCCGTTGTTATATCCAGCAACTGGATCTGTAAGGGGTCGTCCTCAGCAGGTGTCGGTTTATACGCAATGAGAAGTATTTTGTCATTTTGAGCAACCACTACGGGCTGGAAGTAAAGTCTGCCCGGTGTAAAGTCTTTGAAACTGATCAGACGGGCTCCTTTAAATTGCCATGGATTTATCAAGACCTTTTTGTATGGATCGCGGTCGGTAAAAATACCTGATCCGCCGTAATCCTTATCCCAGGAAAAGCGTGGGCTATCTTTGGGAAATCCATATTGATATTGGTAGCTGTACTGGATTAACTGAATTTTTTCTTCTGGGTAATAACTTGATTTACTTGAAAAGGTGAATTCCGTTTTTGTTGTTGGGTTGGGCAGCTTTTTCCTTCTTTCATCGTACAGTTGTTTATCGGGAATAGATTTGTTAATTAAGGGGTAATAAGCTAGGTTTTGTCCTTCATTGTTGACAATCTGATAGGCAGAGCCATAGTCTTCGTATTTAAATTCAACTTTAGCGATGCCTGTGCTTAAAGATGGAGCATCTTTTACATAGTTCTCTAGGACACTTTTATAAGTGAGTGTATTTCTGTCCAGCTGATAAATATATTTGGATTTGACGATGATATAAAGATGCTGATCTTCAAATACCTGAAGTTTGACGTCGCTGCTCGACAGTTCGACGGGAGTTTCCATCAAAGTCTTAACCCATTCTTTCTTACCAGTTTTTGGGTCGAAGAGCCCAATATAAACCTTATTGTCCTTGCCTTCGTTCATTCGACCCCTGAAGGTTCCGACATTACCGACGACGACGATATGTGGCGTATTATCTTTATCCAAAAATAGCGTGTTGCTTGCGTAATTCCATTCCAGCGGTTGGGCTTCTTCTTTTTTCTCTGCTGTATTGGAAGTGCTGTAAGTTGAATAATTAGGCGCTGGCTTTTTGGAAAATAGAGCACTTAGGGCTCCAATGACAAACATCAGCGCAATAAAGCCCACAACAGCAAATAATACAATCCGTATGGCTTTATATTGATCTTGGTTGTTGCGTGGGTAGTTATAGTTGTAATTGATATTGATATCATCACTATCCAGAAAAAATTCAGTTCCACAGCTGTCGCATTTGTAATAATCGGGGCGTAATGTGGTAATTTTTATACTGCCACAATGCGGACATTTGATCGCTTTGATATTTTTAGCCATTTATCTTTCTTGTATTTGTGTTAAACCATCTCCTTTTGGAGTGAACGGTGCGACTGATTGCTATCAATTTTACACAGTGAATATCCTGTTCTTTCCATTGATGAAGCGACTTATGAATGAATTTAGAATTAAAATAAACGTATAACAAATTTTTTGCCAGCTAACTTATATTCGTCGGATTTGAGTTTAAATGCGCAGGAAATGAGCTATTTCTTTTTTTTAAGGGGTTACAAAGTCCTATTTGCGTGAAGATCACAAAGGCAATAAAAAATATTTTTTGTATTTACGAATTATTCGTAGATTAGTAGTAGATTAGAAAAAGGAAGATAAAGATATGGAAAAATTAACAGCACAGGAAGAGCAGGCAATGCAATCGATTTGGAGCCTCAATGGAGGTTTTATAAAAGAGATCTTGGATAATGTAAAAGGTGAGAAGATGCCTTATACGACTTTGGCTTCGACAGTAAAGAATCTGGAGCGCAAGGCTTTTGTGAAGGCAGTACGCTACGCCAATGCCAAACGCTATGAGCCGATGGTGAGTGAGGAAGATTATAAGGCTAAGTTTATGAATTCCTTTGTGGGCGATTATTTCAAAAATTCCTATAAGGAAATGGTTTCCTTTTTTGTACAGGAAGAAAAACTGACCGCCGATGAGTTAAAGGAGATTATGGACATGATTAAGCATAATAAATCTTAATCGCATGGAAAGTCTACTAACCTATATTATACAAGTCAATCTGTTGTTGGGTATTATCTATCTGGGATATATTGGACTGTTGAAAGGCTTGACGTTCTATTTTTTAAATAGAGCCTACTTCTTAGTAGGGGGGCTATTTGCTTTCCTGTATCCATTTTTGGATTTAAAGTCTTTGTTTGTACAGCGCGGATTGAATATGGGGGTCGTAGGCGAGCAAATTTCGCTTTATATGATGGAACCGGAGGTTCAACAGCAGCTGACATTAGGGAGGTTGGTGGAAATCGTATTTATGGCCGGTGCTGTTTTATTGTTATTAAAATTTGTATTTCAATTATTGAGTTTATTGCGAATTCATCTGAATTCGAGGTCCGATCAATGGCGGACGTATCTATTTCGGAATGTACTGATTCCTATTGTTCCGTTTTCGTTTTTGAATAAAATCTATGTCAACAAAGACCAGCATCTGGATGCTGAGCTAAAAGATATTTTTAAGCATGAGGATATTCATGTGAAAGGCCTTCACAGTTTGGATATTTTATTGTTTGAAATGATATTGGTGTGTTGTTGGTACAATCCTTTCGTCTGGCTCATGCGCAGGGCCATTCGCCAAAATTTGGAGTTCTTGACTGATCAACAGGTTCTCGATAAAGGAATTGACAAGCAGACGTACCAATACAGCCTATTGAATGTGTCCAAAAAGGGCACTTCAGTAGGATTGAGCAATCAATTTAATTTTAAACTTTTAAAACGTCGTATTATGATGATGAACAAGAAGCGATCATCGAAAATAGAGCTTAGTAAATACGCCTTTCTTTTACCCATATTTTTGTTGACGGGAGCAGCATTTACAGTAAGTAAAGCGGAGGGTAGTATTGAGGGGGTCGTTGAGAAGGCAAATGAAACTGTATTACCTATTCCGTTGCCAACAGTTGATTTAAGATCTCAGACAGATCAATCAAATATGAAGGCTACTTCGTTAACGGATACTTTGGCTAAAGCACATCAAGTGGAGACAAAAGATTTTACGGAAATCAAGAGATCCGCTATTGATTTCTCTAAAGATCAAAAGTATTTTGTGGATAATAAATTGGTCTCTAAAGCAGAGTTTTTGGCTATTCCTGAAGGAAAACTGGCAAAGTACTGGTTTTCGAATGATAGTGATCTGATCAAGTATCGGACGAAGTCTTCAATTGATATTGCTGGCGGAGCAGTTTTGGCCAATACTGTCGAGATGCAACAACATTCGGATATAGCGCAAAAGAAATTGCGCTGTGTTATGAATGGTATTGTGCAGGAAAAAACGTTTACTGTAGATGATATCGATCCAAATGCTATAGCGTCAGTCTCGGTATTACAGGGTAAGGCTGCTATTGATAAGTATGGTGAAGATGTTGGGAAAGATGGCATCCTTGAAGTGGAATTGAAAGAAGGAGCTCATATTGGTAAAGACGCGACTAGATTGAAAGGAAATACTATTGGGATAGAGGTTCGTGCCAATGCAGACCCTAGAAGTGAACCGCTTTATATTGTGGAAGGAAAGGAAGTTAATTCAACCATTATGTCTGCCATTCCGGGGACGGAAATCCAATCGATTGATGTGATTAAAAATAATGCTGCATCAATATATGGTGAAAAAGGGAAGAACGGAGTTATTCTTGTTAAGTTGAAGAAAAATGGTTCACCAAAGATCACAAATCAGACCCTTACTTTTACTTATGATAAAAAAGAAGATGCAGGTAACGTTGACAAGATGAAGGTGAATGGAAACCTCTCGGAAGTTGTTGTAATGGGTTATAAAAAAGAAGATGCGAACGAACCCGAGCTCAAGGGCCGAGCGCAGGGAATCCCTGGAAATATCATCCGATTGACAGATGATGGATCTGGAAAAGTCGCTGCCCGTAATATTAAATTTCGCAGAGTTCATGGAGCTAAGGGCAATCCACTATTTGTTGTCGACGGAGAAATTGCCGCAGACAAAAAAATCAAAGATTTGGATCCGAATACAATTGATAACATTACGATCTTAAAAGATCAAAATGCTACTGCACTATATGGTGATCAGGCGGATAATGGCGTCATCATTGTGAACACCAAGTCTTATGTAAAGGAACACCCTGAAATATCTTCTGATGTAAAGGACCGTCTATCGGGAAAAGTGAGAAAAGTAATTAAGACTGAGTTGGGGAAGGAACAAGGTGAAGCGATTAAGAAATAGACAAGGTCGATACAATAAAAGCACAAGAGTTACACAGGAAAAAGCCGATATATTCGGCTTTTTCTGACTTATTTTGTATTCAGATTTGTCATCGTCAGCTCGATGCCGATATTGATAAAACTCTGGATCATTTTAACAGAATGGTCAATTAAAGCCGGTAGTTCAGCTTGTTCCTCTTTGTCAAAAGGACCTAGTACATAATCGACTTGTCTACCTTTTGGGTAATTATCGCCAATACCGAAACGTAAGCGCGGATAAACCTGTCCGCCACAAAGCTGTTCTATGGATTTAAGTCCGTTATGACCGGCGCTGCTTCCTTTGGGTTTCATGCGTAGCGAGCCAAATGGAATGGCCAGATCATCTACAATCACCAATACATTCTGAATTGGAACTTTGCATTGTTGCATGTAGTAGTTGACGGCCTTGCCACTTAGGTTCATGTAAGTTGTAGGTTTAATCACAGTAACATTGTGCCCCCGTTGCTTAAATTCGCTATAGTAGGCCAACTTGAGCAAGGAGAAACTGGCGCCAGCCTGTTTAACCAGCTCGTCGGCAACCATAAAACCAATATTATGTCGTGTATCGGCATATTCACTGCCAATGTTGCCTAATCCAACGATAAGATAATTCATGCTGCAAAAATAGAAATTTAATAAACAAAAAAAGCACCGAATTTCGGTGCTTTCTGTAGTATTTTAAAATCTTGCTCAGATTATTTTTTACCACCTTTAGATGCTTTAGCAGCTTCTTGTTCAGCTTGACGCAATGCACGAGACATGATTACTGATACGATTGTATCATCAGCATTGTTCAATACTTTTGCGTTTTCCAATTGAATTTGACCTACACGAACTGATTTACCAACTTCTAAAGATTCCATTGGTACGGCAATTTCTTGTGGCAAGTTTGCTGGTAATGCTTTTACGCGTAAATTACGTAATTTTTGAACTAATTTACCCCCCATTTTAACACCTGGAGAAGTTCCTGTTAATTTGATAGGGATATTCAATGATACTTCTTTATCATCAAATAATTCTAAAAAGTCAACGTGTGTAACTAAATCAGTTAATGGGTGGAATTGTGCGTCTTGAACGATAGCTCTTTTAGTTTGACCGTCAATGTTTAATTCAACAATGATTACGTCTGCAGTGTAAAGAACTGGTTTCAAATCAGCTGCGGATACAGAAAGAGCTGTTTGCTCTGTACCACCGTAAAGTACTGCTGGTACTAAACCTTGGTAACGCAATTCTTTTGCATCTCTTTTCCCTACGTTCTGTCTTACAGAACCGCTAATAGCAATTGATTTCATCTTTTAATTTTTTATAAATTTGAGGTGCAAAGATAATCTAATTTCTGATATTATCAAAAAAATACGATTGTTATTGGTTCGAGAACAGGCACTTATTCAAGGTCCTTAATCTTTCCATGTCTATGAACAGACCTATTCAACGCTACTTGGTTTAGCCTAATATATGATCAAATTAATATCAACCCTTATATTAAAACCGGTATAGAGCTCGTTTAACAGGGAAATAACAGGGGGTNNACCCCCTGTTATTTCCCTGTTATCCCCTTGTAATCCCCCTTTAAATCCCCTGCTAATATAGGAATTGAGATAAATCAATTGTTAACTTGTGTACGAGATAAAAAAGCTATAAAAAAAAAGACCTTGGCCACTGAGCTGAATGCTTTCTGTACCAAGGTCCAATATCTAGGATCTAAAACGCAAAGATTATTCTACTTCAAATAAATCAGAGATTGAAGAGTGTTGATTTACACTGGTGATTGCTTTTGCAAATAAATCAGCCGTTGATAATACTTTAATTTTAGTCGATTGTTTTGCTTTTTCTGGATCCAATTGAATGGTATCTGTTACGATCATTTCTGACAATACCGAGTTTTCAATTGTTTCATATGCCTTTCCGGATAACACTGCATGTGTACAAACGGCTCTTACGGATTTTGCACCATTTTCCATGATAAGTGCTGCTGCTTTTGAAAGTGTACCAGCAGTATCACAGATGTCATCGATCAAAACAACGTCCTGACCTGTTACGTCACCGATGATAGACATCGATTCGATTTCGTTTGCACGTTTACGACGTTTGTCACAGATAATAACTTCTGCATTGAAAAATTTAGCAAAGGTACGCGCTCTGTATGAGCCACCCATATCTGGGGAAGCAATCGTTAGGTTCGGAAGTTTTAACGATTTGATGTAAGGGACAAAAATGATAGAACCATCCAAATGGTCAACAGGGATATCGAAAAAACCTTGGATTTGTGCTGCGTGTAGGTCCATTGTCATGATACGGTGGATACCAGCTGCAGTCAACAGATTGGCGATCATTTTTGCGCCAATAGCAACTCTTGGTTTGTCTTTTCGATCTTGTCTTGCGAAACCAAAGTAAGGGACTACCGCTGTGATATAATGCGCTGAAGCTCTCTTCGCTGCATCTGTCATCAATAATAATTCAAAAAGATTGTCGGTAGGTTGGTTGGTAGATTGGATGATGAATACATCACTTCCGCGAACTGATTCATTGTAGAATGGTTGAATCTCACCGTCGCTAAAACGCGATAATGTTTTGTCTCCTAGTGGTTTCCCGTAAGATTGTGCGATTTTTTCGGCTAGTTCTGTAGTGCCAGAACCTGCAAATAGTTTAACCGTGTTGAATTGCAAAGGCATGGTTTTGTATATTTATGTTGGGTTATTGTATTGTCGTTTATTCAATATTTTTATTCCCTTACTGTTTTTTAAAGTTAAACATTAAAAAAAATGGATTGTTTTCACAATCCATATACCTTAACTTTAAAAGTTGTCCGACCTGGATTCGAACCAAGACAAACAGAACCAAAAACTGTCGTACTACCCTTATACTATCGGACAATGTCTCTAAAAAGTCAACGTTTCCGCTTTTCTCTTTTTGACGACGCAAAGATAGAGATTTGTTTTAAAAATCAAAATGTAAATTTAAAAAAATCTAAACCCTTTTATAAATAATAAGCCTTGCATATAACGCAGAAAAGGCTTGCATTTGCAAGCCTTTTCTATTGTTTGTTGTCCGACCTGGATTCGAACCAAGACAAACAGAACCAAAAACTGTTGTACTACCCTTATACTATCGGACAAACAATTCAAAAGTGATTGCTATCGTGATGATGTCGTTCACATTTGATGATGCAAATATACGGACTATTCTTATTTCTGCAAATAAAAATGAACTCAAAAGTGTATTAGGGCTGATTTTCAAAGAAATAATTTTTGTTTGCTCCTGAAAATTCAGTGTGCTAACCTTTTTTTTCGGTAAGGAGATCCCATCAACACGTTGTAAAGTGTACAAGTATACTTGGACGTGCTTTCTTTGTCGCCAATATTAGATCGCGTAATGAAATTTTTTCAATTAATATGTGTTAAAAAATCAGAATAAAGTTCATTTCTTATTAACTTATCCTTATTTTCGAGCCGTATTATAATACTTTTTACAGTTATCATTTTATGAACTATACTAAAATCAACAATCTTTTAGGATGGATATGTGCGCTAATAGCAACATTAGCGTATGTCATGACTGCCGAACGATCGACGAGCTGGTGGGACTGTGGCGAGTTTATCGCTTCAGCCTTTAAACTTCAAATTGTGCACCAGCCAGGAGCACCTTTATTCTTAATGATTCAAAATATATTCTCAAACCTTGCCGGTGGAGATGTTACACGAATTGCGTTCTGGATGAATGTAGGATCGGCGGTATGTAGTGGTCTGACCATTTTGTTTTTATTTTGGACAATTACAGCTTTAGCAAAGAAAATCGTTGTAAAGGGTGTTGATGGATCATATACATCAACCGATTTAATCAAAATATTCGGCTCGGGCGCTGTTGGTGCATTGGCTTATGCATTTACGGATACCTTTTGGTTCTCAGCGGTAGAGTCCGAAGTATATGCCATGTCTTCTTTATGTACGGCGGTTGTATTTTGGGGAATTCTAAAATGGGAAAACCACGCCGATGAAGCTGGTTCAGATCGTTGGTTGATCTTTATCGCTTACGTGATGGGGCTTTCTATAGGTGTTCACTTATTGAACCTTTTGGTGATCCCGGCAATAGCTTTGGTGATCTATTTTAAACGTTCGAAAACAGTCACGTCATCAGGAGCCATCAAAGCTTTCTTGATCGGTGTCGTTGTTTTGGCGCTCATTTTATGGGGTATCATTCAATACACCGTTAAAGCGGCAGCCTATTTTGACCTGTTCTTTGTGAATAGTCTGGGAATGGGCTTCGGTACTGGATTTAACTTATTCATGATTTTAGCGGTGGCTCTTTTCGTATATGGTATCTGGTATTCAATCAAAAAGGTCAAACCGATGCTAAATCTGATCTTGATCAGTGCAGCATTTATCATTTTTGGTTATAGCTCTTTTGCCATGATTATGGTACGTGCAAAAGCAAATCCGACGTTAAATAACAGTGATCCAGATAATGCATTTTCTTTTGTAAGTTATCTTGGTCGTGAGCAATATGCAAGTGAGCCTCTTTTAAACGGACCTACATTTGATGCGCAGGTAGTTGATGCCGAGCCGACGTATACGTACAGAAAAGACAAGGACAAGTATACAAAAGTGGAGAACGGCATGGATTATAAATACGATAAAACCATGTTTTTTCCGCGTGTCTACAGTTCACGAGATCAGGGACATATTGAATATTATCGTGATTACTTAAAAATCCCGGAAGGACAGTCGCCGACTTTTGGCGATAACCTGAAATTCTTTTTCAGTTATCAGATTGGACACATGTACGGACGTTATTTCTTATGGAATTTTGCAGGCCGTCAGAATGACCAACAAGGTCAAGGATCATTCACAGAAGGTAATTGGATTTCAGGTGCTAAACCTGTAGACCAAATGCATGTCGGTGGACAAAATGCCATTCCAGATTCATTGAAGACTGATCCTTCGAATAACAAATATTATTTCTTGCCTTTGATCATCGGTCTAATCGGTGCCTTTTGGCATTTTGGAAAGAGACAACGTGATGCGGGAATTGTGGGGTTGTTGTTTTTCTTTACAGGATTAGCAATTGTTTTATATTTAAATCAAAGTCCGCTTCAACCGCGGGAACGTGACTATGCGTATGCAGGTTCTTTTTATGCCTTTGCCATCTGGATCGGGCTTGGGGTTTTCGCTATCGCGGATTATTTAAGCAAAAAAGTGGATGGTAAAGTAGCGGCCGGTGCTGCTACAGTTGCTTGTTTATTGGGTGCTCCGGTATTGCTGGGCTTCCAAAACTGGGATGATCACGATCGTTCGGAGAAAACAACTGCACGTGATTTAGCGAAAAACTATTTAGCATCTTGTGCACCGAATGCGATTTTATTTACTTACGGCGATAATGATACCTATCCTTTGTGGTATGTACAGGAAGTTGAAAATTATCGTCCAGATGTACGCGTGGTGAACTTAAGTTTATTGAGTTCGGACTGGTATATGCGCCAGATGAAGCAAAAAGTGAATCAGGCCGAAGGTTTACCGATCAATATCGATGACGAAAAATTCAAAAAAGGCGTTCGAGAAGTGCTTTATTATCAGGATATGAAGGTTCCCGGACATGTGGATCTGGATTTGATCATGCAGATTTTATTGTCTGACGACCAGAAGAACAAATTGGAATTGAGAGGTGGTAAGTTTGAAAACTTCTTGCCAACCAAAAACTTTAGCCTTCCGGTGAATAAAGAATCTGTTCTGAAAAATAATGTCGTTCCTAAAGCTTGGCAAGAATCTATTGTCGATACCATGAGCTGGACCTACAATAGAAATTATATCTCTAGGGCAGAATTATCAATCTTAAACGTATTGTTGAATAACGATTGGAAACGTCCAATTTATTTTGCGGCAACAGTTCCAAATGATAACTACCTTGGTTTAGATAAATATCTGGTCCAAGAGGGCTTTGCACTGCGTTTAATGCCGATTGCAACTCCTGCCGGGGCGGAAGGTACATTGGTTGATACACAGTCTGCTTATAAAGACATTACTACGAAATACCAATGGGGTAATATGGCACATGCTTCTTACCTGGATCCTGAATCTTACCGCATGATTACCATGATTACAAATACGGTAATGGGCGGTACAGCGACACAGTTGATGATGGAAGGTCATAAGGATGAGGCGCGTAAAGTCGCTGTTGAAACCTTTGAGAAAATGCCAAAACGTGTTTATTTGATGCGTGATATTTTAGGCTATATTCCAATTGTCAATGTGTTGTATGAAACTGGTGAAACGAAGCGTGCAAATGAAATCGTAAACCGTAATCTGAAGTTTATGACCCAAAACATGCGTTGGTATCAGGATATTGCACAAACGAAGCCTGAGCTGGAATATTCAAATATAGGTACAGCATTACGTGCTTTGGGTGCCTATAAGAGTATCTTGGCCTCTACCTCGGAAAAACAATTGCTACAGCAAGTGACCGATTTAGAAAAATCGTATAAACAACAGTATGGTGTTGAGTAACAATTAGAGACATCATTTTAACCGAAGGAGCTGCCCTTTACTACAGGTATTCGAAAGGAAAAACACTTTTTGATGCGATGTAGGAAAGGGCGGCTTTTTTTTGATTATTTTTTCTTAGCTTAACACCATATAAAACCAACCTTAAGTTATGATGAAACGTCAATTAAAATTGTGGGATGCAGTTATGCTGGTCATGGGGTCGATGATCGGAAGCGGTATTTTTATTGTATCGAGTGATATGATGCGGCAGCTGGGATCCGGATATTGGTTGGCGATAGTTTGGTTATTGACCGCATTAGCAACTGTTGCGGCGGCAATCTGCTATGGCGAATTGTCGTCTATGTATCCGAAGGCTGGGGGACAATATACCTATCTGACAGAAATATTTGGGAAGCCAATTGGCTTTTTATATGGCTGGAGTTTATTTACAGTTATTCAAACGGGAACGATAGCAGCTGTAGCTGTAGCCTTTGGTAAGTTTACAGCCTACCTTATTCCGAAGTTAAATGATGCAGCGCCGCTATTTCAGCGTGGAGAGTTTAAGATTACCTGGATACAGATTGTCGCTATGGGTGTTATTATTCTCCTGACCTTTATCAATACAAGAGGGATCAAGAGTGGAAAAGCTGTTCAATCTTTCTTTACTTCAGCAAAAATCATTGCGCTGGTTTTACTGATTTTAGGCGGTCTGTTCTTGATTAAGGAAAATCATTTTTCAGAAAATATGGCTTATGGCTGGGATTCTTTTCAAAATTTGAAAGGTGCTGGCTGGTCGCAGATCTCGGGGGGCGTACTGATGGGGGCATTAGCTGCTGCAATGGTAGGTTCGGTATTTAGTAGTGTGGCCTGGGAAAATGTAACGTTTGTTTCCGGAGAGATTGTCAATCCGCAGCGTAATGTTGTTCGGGCATTGGTTATCGGGACGAGCTTGGTGATGTTGCTCTATATAAGCTGTAATTACATTTACCTAGCGGCATTAAATAGAGAGGAAATTGCTTTTGCGGCAAATGATCGTGTTGCCATAGCGGCGGCTGAAAAAATATTAGGACATACGGGCACGATAGCGATGGCGATTCTGGTTATGATCTCGACCTTTGGCTGTGTTAATGGACTTGCGCTGTCCGGAGCGCGTGTTTTTCAGACCATGGCAAAAGATGGATTGTTTCTGAAGCAGGCGATTCCCAATAACAAATATGATGTGCCCGCACGATCGTTATGGCTTCAGGGAATCTGGGCTTCCTTACTTTGCCTGAGCGGACAATATGGCAATTTACTGGATATGATATCTTTTGTTATTGTTATATTCTATATGATTACAGTGCTGGGCGTTATTATTCAACGTATCCGGAGACCGGATTTGGAACGTTCCTACAAAACCTTCCTCTTTCCGATTACACCAATCTTGTACCTGTTGATAGGTACCGTATTTTGTGTATTATTAATTATCTATAAGCCACAATATACCTGGCCAGGCTTTATACTTGTATTAATCGGTGTACCAGTGTATTTTTTTGCACGGAATAATAAACGTGCCGAGCTAGATGAATAGTCGCTACCTATAGCATTTCGATGTTATGGAATTTGCTGTAAATGGTTGGCAATGCGTATTGTATATAACTTCAAAATCTGGTAATGTGCTGGAATAATGGCTTTGTAAATTTCCCGGAAAGGAAGATAATCTTTGTTTAAATCACTTTTTGTTATTGTGCCAGTTGGATGCAAATATTGAAATTAATTGCCCTTCATGGCTTCGTTTTTGTTAAAAAAAGTGTAGCTTTGCTCAAACATTCCCATAATGAAACAGTCGATTTTATTAGACGGACCAAAATTTCAAATCACAATTCAAAGACTATGTCGTCAATTGATTGAGAATCACGGTGATTTTTCAAATGCTGTCGTCATAGGTATTCAACCCCGAGGAACTTTCTTAGCGAGACGCATCGTCAAAGAGCTTGAACAAATGATCGGAAAAGAGATTTTAGTTGGCGATTTGGATATTACCTTTTATCGCGATGACTTCCGTACGAAAGGGAATACTGGTCCAATCTTAGCAAATAGCACAAATATCAATTTTATTGTAGAAGGTAAAGAGGTGATCTTTATAGATGATGTCTTATGGACAGGACGTACTATTCGTGCGGCAATGGATGCTGTGCAGGCATTTGGCCGTGCAAGAAGAATAGAATTGCTTGTTTTGGTCGATCGCCGGTTTTCTAGACAGATCCCTATTCAGCCCGATTATATCGGAATACAGGTAGATTCTATTGATTCACAAAAAGTAATTGTTAACTGGAAAGAATCAGAGGATCAGGATAGTATTATCTTGATTACAGAAAAGAAGGCGTCAGCTAGGGATTAATAGCGGTGTCATGACGATACTGAAGGTTATTGTTGACCTTTGGAAACAGGCACTTTCAATAAAACCTTCATGACTTCGCAGACGCCAACAGCAATGAAAGCAAACTGAAGGTTCTTTCTGGCCAATAAGATCAGACACTTTCAGAAAAAAAATGATTAGTAAATATTTGAATATACTATAAAATGTCATCTGTAGCAGAACAATTAAGTACCCGCCATTTATTGGGGATCAAAGATCTAAATGAGAACGATATCCAATTGATCCTGGATACAGCAAGTAATTTCAAAGAGGTATTAAATAGGCCAATTAAAAAGGTTCCGTCATTACGGGATATTACGATTGCCAACGTGTTTTTTGAAAATTCTACACGTACACGCTTGTCTTTTGAACTAGCTGAAAAGAGGCTTTCTGCGGATATCGTGAATTTTGCAGCATCCTCCTCTTCCGTAAGTAAGGGGGAGACACTCATCGATACGGTGAACAATATTCTGGCCATGAAGGTTGATATGATTGTAATGCGACATCCCTATGCTGGGGCTGGGGTATTTCTAAGTAAACATGTTGATGCACAGATTGTCAATGCAGGTGACGGAGCACATGAACACCCTACACAAGCTTTGCTTGATTCATTTTCAATTCGTGAACGCTATGGCGATGTAGCTGGTCGTAAAGTAGCTATTGTTGGGGATATCACACATTCACGCGTTGCCTTGTCGAATATCTTATGTCTTCAAAAGCAAGGTGCTGAAGTGATGGTTTGTGGTCCGACCACATTAATTCCTAAACATATTACCTCATTGGGTGTAAAGGTAGAGCATGATTTGAGAAAAGCGCTGAACTGGTGCGATGTTGCAAATATGTTACGGATTCAATTGGAGCGTCAGGATATTGCCTATTTCCCTTCCTTAAGAGAATATTCCATGCTATATGGATTGAATAAAGAGATTTTGGATTCTTTAGAGAAGCCAATTACAATTATGCACCCCGGACCAATCAATCGAGGGGTCGAAATCACATCGGATGTCGCGGACAGCGAACATTCAATTATTTTGGATCAGGTTGAAAATGGTGTTGCTGTGCGCATGGCTGTCTTGTATCTACTAGCAGGGCAACGCGGATAGTTGAAATTGGTTTCGCCCTGCGTTAATGCACGTGGGAGACTAAATAACACTGTTTTCTAATGCTACAATAGTATGCCTGACTTTATTTTTTGTCGGGCATATTTTTTGTGCAAAATTTCCGTTATAATACAGGATTATTCACAGATGTTAATAACTTTTGTGTAAAATAGCTCAATTAAAGTATAATTTAGTAATATGAATAAAACTATCTCCCTAAGAAGTGGAGATTTGAATTGATTTTCAATAAATTTGGGGCTATCTTAAAGCCTTTCATGGCTGAGAAGCTTTTGATAAATTCGCCGGTTAAAGCAAATTTATCGCGGGTTGGAGGGAGATTCATTTACATTTGCAGATAAATAACATATTAAGGTTTCACATATTATGTATAAGAAGATTTACCAGGTGGGAGTTGCATTAACCGTTATGGCGACGCCAGCATTAGCGCAACAGACAGAATGGCAACAAATCAACAAGGCGTACAAAACAGGAATGGAATTGTATGAACGCGGAAAATTTAGTTCTGCTTCAGCCCAATTTGACCGTGTTGAAGCTTTGCGGACAAAATCCAACTTGCAATTGGACGAAACAGAGGAACTTTCTTTGTTGAAAGAGAACGTACGGTATTATCAAGCAGTTTGCGCACTGGAATTGGGCGAATCTGATGCCGAAAACCGTTTTCTGAAATACATTAAGGATTTCCCTGTCAGTGCAAATGCTAAAGCAGCTTATTTTCAAATCGGTAAATCCTATTATGCTAAAAAAGATTATGTTAAGGCCTTAGAGTGGTTTAATAAGATCGATAGCAAAAATTTAGCAGGTAAAGAAAATGTAGAATATCGCTTTAAATATGGATACGCTTCCTTTATGACTAAAGACTATAAAACGGCGAAACCATTATTTGAAGGATTGAAAGATCAAAAAACTGAATTTCAGGAAGCTTCCATCTATTATTACGCGTATCTTTCTTACTTAGACGCCGAGTATAAAACGGCCTTGAATGAATTTGAGCGTTTGAATGGATCCAAACAATTCGAAAATAGTTACCCCTATTATATCACTGCTTTGTATTTCTTGGATAAACGCTACGACGATGTATTGGATTATGCATTGCCAATTTTGTCGCGGACAAAACAAGAAAATGAAACAGAGATGTTCCGTATTATAGCGGCAACATACTTTATCAAAGGTGATTTAAAAACATCAAAAGAGTATTACGATAAATTCCAGGCACAAGATCAAGGTAAGACGCAGAATAATCAGGATAGCTACCAAATCGGTTACATCGCTTACAAATTGAAGGATTACGATAAAGCGATCACGGAATTGGAAAAAATGACCGAGCCTGACGCTTATTATCAGTCTGCGATGATTACCCTAGGTGATGCTTTCTTGAAGAAAGGCAATAAGCAATCTGCGCGTAATGCATTTTTCCGGGCTTCGAAATTGGATTTTGATCCGGCAATGCAAGAAGAGGGCTTATTCAACTATGCTAAGCTTTCGTATGAGTTGGAATTCCACCAAGTGGCTTTGGCTTCTACACAAGAATACTTGAAAACGTATCCAAAATCGAAACGTTTGGAGGAAGCGAAAACTTTACTTGCTGAAGTATTGTTGAGTACAAAAAACTACCGCGAAGCAGTTGATATTTTGGAATCTATCCCTAAACGTGGAAAAGAAGCAAACGCAGCTTATCAAAAGGTAACCTACTACAGAGGTTTGGAATATTATAACGAGCGTGCTTTTGAAAATGCAATTTCCCTATTCATGCGCTCCGAAGAGTTCCGTTATGACGAGGAAATTTACGCTTTAGCCACCTATTGGAAAGCGGAAGCCATGTACGAAGTTCGTAAATATGGTGAAGCGGTTACAAATTTCAATAAATTCTTACGCTTGCCGGGAGCTAGCAAAACGGATGTGTATGGCTATGCCAATTATGCGTTAGCCTATGCGGCTTTCCGTAATGGTAACTACAGCACGGCGGCAAATTACTTCGAGCGTTTCTTAGCGTCTGGTGGTTCGAAAGGAATTGAAATGAATACACGTAATGATGCAATTGCACGCTTAGGTGATTCTTATTTCTCTTCGAAAAACTACGGTAGAGCATTAACAGAATACAATAAGTTAATCTCTTCTAAAGCTCCTAGTCAGGATTACGCTTTATTCCAACGTGGTATTATTCAAGGATTACAAGGGGATAACAATGGTAAAATTTCAACATTGAATGCTGTTATTGCGCAATTCCCGAGTTCGAATTATGCCGACGATATTGCTTTTGAGATTCCTTATACACGTTTCTTGATGGGAGAAAGTGATCAGGCAATTGCAGGCCTTCAAACAATGGTTGAAAAATATCCGCGCAGTAGTTATGTGCCACGTGCTTTGGTGACGATTGGTCTGGTTCAATATAATCAAGATAACAATGATGCTGCATTGGCAACTTTCCAACGTGTAGTTGACCAATATGCATCAACAGATGAAGCAAGACAGGCCATGCGTTCCATTGAGAACATCTATTTGGACAAAGGCGATGCAACAGGATATATCAAATATGCAACGGGAACAAATTTAGGTGACGTTTCGAAATCTGAACAAGATTCACGCTCATTCTCGACTGCGACGACTTTATTCTCCAGAGGTAATTATCAAGGGGCGGTGGAAGCTGTAAATGCATATTTCGACAAATTCCCGAAACCAAATCAAGAGAAATATGCACGTTTTGTTCGTGCTGAAAGTAACGCAGCTCTGGGTAATACAGAAGATGCATTACATGATTACAATATTATCTTGAATGACTGGACGTCTCCTTATACAGAACGCACGTTGATTTCGGTTTCCAATTTATATTTGAAACAAAAGAAATATAACGAAGCGACACAGTTGTTGAAAAAACTGGAGCTTACTTCTGAGTATAAGGCTAACTATGGTTTCGCAATCAATAACTTAATGGTCTCTTATTTTCAGATTGGGGATTATAAAGAAGCCTTAAATTATACCAATGCTGTCAAGAATTACGAGAAGTCTTCGGAAGAGGAGATCGCAAATGCCTTCTTGTATGCCGGCAAATGTTATGTGAAGCAGAATAAGAAAACTGAAGCCATGAAAGAATTCAGTTTAGCAGCATTGAAGAGCCGTACCGTCTTCGGTGCAGAAGCAAAATACAATGTTGCAGTGCTTCAATTGGAAAATAAACAATACGATGCTTGTATTAAGACAGCTATGGATCTATCTGATAATTTCTCTTCGTACGAATATTGGGTAGCGAAAAGTTTTATCACTATGGCAGATGCTTATGCAGGTAAGGGGGATACTTTCCAAGCAAAAGCTACACTTGAATCGATTGTGGATAACTATGATGCGAAAGATGATATTTTGCCAGCAGCAAAAGAACGTCTAAATAAATTGAACAACAAAAAGAAATAGGATACAATGAAGAAGTTGCAAAATAGAAACGTGAAGAAATATACTTTAGCAGCGCTTTTGATGGGCGTGGGATTGAATTCTTTTGCACAGGAAACAGGCAAGAAGAATGATCCTGAAAAACCGGTCACTATCGATTCTTTTGATGTTGTTCGTGATTATAAACCAATTCTTGCGGATGCTGTAAAAATCCGCCGCAGTCCGGATATGACCAACAAACGGGAATACCAACCCAAATTGTCCTACAACAATATTTTGGACAAGAAATTGGATATCAATACGGGGTTGAAACAATTGAATGTACAGGAGATTCCTTTTGCGCAACCTTTTGAGCATAGTAGCAACTATGTCAAATTTGGTATCGGTAACTATAACAGTATATTGGGAGAGGCTTATTTAGCTTCTGAGCAGTTTGAAAACACACGATTTGGCTTATTTGCAAAGCATTTGAGCCAAAAGGGTAATATTGATGGACAGAAGTTCAGTACACAGGATATCGGTATCTTTGGTCGCCGTGTATTGGATGCCGTAACCGTTAAAGGTACCATCGGATACAATCGTTATGGAACGAATTTCTATGGTCAGACTTTTGACCAATCGGGAACAACTTTGTTGAATACAACTCCGGATAAACAGACCTTTACAGATATCTATTTGAATGGAGAGCTCTCAAGTAATGTGGATCCGAAGAATGAGCAGGCATTAAGCTATTCCGCAAAAGTTGATGGCTATTTGTTTAAAGATGCCTACAAAGCCAAAGAAAATTCGATCGCATTATCCGGTTATTTGAATAAGCGTTTAAGTGCATTCAATGTTGGGGCAAATTTAAGCGTGACAATGAATAACGTGAAAGATAGCGCTGAGGTAAAAAATCATTTGGCGGTTATCAATCCATATATTCGTTTTAAGGGCGACAACTATAACGTAACCTTGGGTGCGAATTTAACTTCTGAATTTGGCGATAGCTCAAGATTCAATATTTTCCCATCGGTGGAGGCTGATTTTGCATTGGCACCTGAATACATCTCTTTGTTTGCCGGGATTAATGGTGGCGTAAAACAAGCTTCTTTCCGTAGTTTCGCTAAAGAAAATCCGTATTTGGCTCCTAACGCTAAAATGATCAACTCGATTGAGAAAATGAATGTTTATGCAGGTTTAAAAGGAAATGCCGGTGCAACATTTGGTTATAAAGTAAAGGTATTCTACAAGCAGATTGAAGGACTGCCTTTATTTAAAAATAGTGCATTTGGCGATAGTCAAAATGGTTATGTGCCTTGGGCTTTTGATGTCGTTTATGATGGCGTGATCAATAAGGCTAAACATATGGGATTGGAAGGAGAAATCAATGTACGTCTTTCACAGCTGGTTAATCTAGGCGGAAAAGTGTATATAGACGATTATAAATTGAGTGATGAGGAAGAAGCATGGGGCTTGCCCAAATTCCGCATGCAAGCTAATGCACGCTTCAATATTTCCGATAAATTTTTCGTAGATGCTGAACTTTCTACACAAGGCAATACCTATGCATATATTTATGATTATAACACAGATGGCAGTCGTATTGCCAACAGTGGGCATAAGGCAACAATAGGTTCATTTGCTGATCTTAATGCGGGCGCAGAATACCGAATCAAAAAACAATTTGGTATTTTCGTCAAAGCAAATAACATTTTTGGAAAAGAATACGAACGTTATATGTATTACCCAAGATTGGGCTTTAATGTAATTGGTGGTCTTAATTATTCGTTTTAACGAATTAAGATTATAAATTTGCATCTTAAACATAGTGCGCGATGAATCTAGGCAAAAACATCAATAGTTTATTAAAACGTTATGCGGAAGTATACGTGCCCGGAATAGGTGTGTTCAAACGAATTCATTCTCCGGCTCAGTTCGATAAACAAAATAATGTGTTTTTGCCACCAATTTCTTATGTTGAGCTGGACTACTCTGCTCAACATGGGTTTAATATTGTTCATTATATCCAACAGCAGGAAAACTTGGGCCTAAATCAGGCACAACAGATCTTGTCGGAAACTGTTGAGAACCTGCGGGCTGATTTGGGGCAATTTGGACAGGTCAAATTGGATGATCTTGGCTTATTGATTAGTTATGGCGCAAGTTTAGTCTTCAAACCCTTGGATCTATCTGGATTCGATTTCCAGCCCGTTACAAATCTTGTTGCATCAGAGATTGAAACAGTCGTTTCTTCTTTGGAAGAAGCGAAAGAAGAAGAACTTACGAACTTAGCTGTTGAAGATGACCCTGTTGTTGAAGAAGATCCTGTAGTGGAAGCTGATCATAACATAGAGCCTGTCGGGGAGTCTATTTCGGATACGGCAGATGATCAAGACGAAACGATCGAGGTTGAAGAGGAAACTGAAACAGCACACGAGCCGGCCGTTGTAAAGGATCCTGTATTGAATGAGACTGTACAGGAAACTGAATTGGCAAATGATCTTAATGATGATGAAACCGAAGAATCTCCATTAACAAAAGAGGAAACGGAGGAGCTTGAACCTGTGGAGGCAGCTTTGATAGCTGGTAGTAATCAATCGGTTACTCCAGAGGAAGAAATCACTTCAAAAAAAGAAATCGGTGCTATTGCGTCGGCTAACGCCAATTCGGCATATGCACCAAATATCTATGAGGAAGAGCCGCGTAATTCAAATGCGATCTGGTATTGGATGACTGGAATTATTGTGCTGGCAATGGTTGCTGTTGCGGTCGTTTACACCAATCCTGCATTAAAGGATTCGTTATTCGGGTCGACCAAACCTGTCGTAAAGACGGCAGATACCCTTGTTCAACAAAAGCCGATCATACCTGCTGATACCTTGTCCAATACGCAAGCCGATAGTTTAAAGCAAGTCGATTCATTGGTTAAGCGTAATGTAGCCGATTCTGTTAAAAAGACAGCTGCTGTACCAGCGACCAATGCTGCAGCAAAACCTCCGGTTCTGGAAGCAAATCCTGTGATTAAGGAGTCCATTCCTGTTGCTCAACCGCGATACCAGGTGGTCATTGGATCAGCAAAAACTATGGCAAGCGCCGAGCAGGAGGCACAACGTCTTCGTGCGATGGGCTATAAAACAGCACGGGCAGTTGAAGGGAAAAATAAAAAAGATAGAAAGAAAATTATCTTAAATACCTACATGACAAATGAGGAAGCACAGCTTGCGAAGAAGTCGGTACTCAATAAAATTAAGGATGCTTGGGTAGAAAAGATCTTATAAAAGTTAAAACTATATAAAACTATTAATAATTATGTCATTAGTACAAGATACAGCACGGGTTGCTGTGGATTCGTTTAATCAAGCTGCACAACAACCATTACCTGCTGCTGCGCCTACAGAAAACATGAGTTTGATCGATATGATGATCAAAGGGGGATGGATTATGGTTCCAATCTTACTGTTGTTCTTTATTGGATTGGTTATCTTTTTTGAGCGTTATTTGACGATTCGTCGTGCTGCAAAATATGATAACAGCTTAATGTCGCAAGTAAAGGCAAATGTGTTGTCGGGGAACTTGGATTCAGCGTTAGCTGTAGTTCGTTCAAGTAACTCAGCTTTGGGACGCATGTTGCAAAAAGGCTTATTGCGTGTCGGCAGACCGATCAAAGATATTGAAGGAGCGATCGAAAACGTGGGTAAATTGGAAGTTGCCAAGTTAGAAAAGAACATCAATATTTTGGGTATTATTGCTGGTATTGCCCCTATGCTTGGTTTCGTAGGTACAATCTTTGGAGTAATTAAGATTTTCCACGACGTGGAATTAGCAGGTGGTATTGATATTGCTTCTGTATCTGGGGGACTATATGTAAAAATGGTATCGTCTGCATCAGGTCTTGCGGTGGGTATCTTAGCTTATTTAGGCTACCATATCCTGAATATGATGGTGGAACGATTGATTTTACGGATGGAAACGGATGCAGTAGAATTTATTGATTTATTGGATGAGCCCGGAAGATAATGAACTTACGAAGTAGAAAAAATAAACCATCTGCGGAAGTACATACTTCAGCGCTGAATGATATCATGTTTTTCCTGATGTTATTCTTCCTGTTGGCTTCTGCAGTTTCTAATCCGCAAGTGGTGAAGCTATTGTTGCCAAAGTCAAGTGCGGGAGAACAATCTGTTGCTAAAAAGACCGTCACGGTATCGATTACAAAAGATTTGGGCTATTTTATTGATAAAACACCCGTTCCAATTGAAGGATTGGAGGCTGCAATTCAATCCCAAATGGCTGCAGGCGAGGAAGTGACAATTATGCTCTATGTCGATAATACGGTTCCTATTCAAAATGTTATTTCTGTTATGGATGTAGCTAATCGATTGAAGATTAAAGTGGTATTGGCAACAGAACCCAAAAAAGATAAGTAAGAATAATTAAACTTTTTGAGAGTTTATTGTTCATATGTTAATATAGGAGATTAATGCGATGAGATATCATCTTCAACATGAAGAAAATAATTTCCCCAAAGCGCTGGGGATATCGACTCTAGTCATGGCATCGTTGCTCTTGATTGGTTTTTTTGTTGTTTTTAAGGCACAGGCTCCGGATGAATATGGAATGGGGGGAATGATCGTTAATTATGGGACATCACCCGAAGGTATGGGGGATGACTATATGAGCGTTGAGGAACCTTCTGTAGATCCCAATGCGAATAATGAGCGCCCAGACCGTATCGATCCTGTCGAAACACCTACCCCAACTCCAACGCAACAAGTTGCGGAGAAGGCAGTCGCTACGCAAGATCTGGAAGATGCTCCTGCGGTAACAAAAACCGAAAAAAAGGTAGTATCAAAGGCGCCTGAAACCACCAAAGAAGTGAAGGAAGTGGCTCCGCAGGCAAACGCTAAAGCACTTTTTAAAGGGAATAAAAATAATGGTAAAGGAGCTGGTGATGGTACAGGAACAACACCTGGAAATCAAGGTTCCAAACTAGGTGATCCTTTAGCAAGTAATTATGGCGAAGGAGGATCTGGAAACGGTAACATGATGTTGTCTATTGAAAACCGAAGCTTTACGCAACGGCCAAGTATCGACGACAATGGACAGCAAGCAGGAAAGGTTGCTGTGGAGTTTAGAGTCAATAAGCAAGGGGTTATCACCTATGCGCGTGCTGGTGTAAAAGGAACGACGATCACCGATCCATCGTTATTGGAGAAATGTGAGCGTGCTGTACGTGGCGCTAGGCTAAACCAATTGCCGAATGCTCCCGACTCACAGACGGGACGGATTGTGTTCAATTTTAGATTAAGATAAAAATCATTCACATGAATGCTTATAATGAGGCAATTGAGTATCTGTATACTCGATTGCCTATGTTTACAAGGGATGGCGCCTCTGCCTTCAAAAAAGACCTTGACAATACCATCAAACTTTGCGCTGCGTTGGACGACCCACAGCGAAAATTCAAAACTTTACATATTGCTGGCACAAACGGAAAGGGATCTACCTCCCATATGTTGGCCGCTATTTTGGCCGAAGCAGGCTATAAGACCGGTCTCTATACTTCACCACATTTACTGGATTTCAGAGAACGTATTCGTGTCAATGGAAAGTTATGTGAGCAAGAATTTGTTGTCGATTTTGTCAATACCCATCGCGAGCTTATAGAAGAAGTCAGTCCATCCTTTTTCGAAATTACTGTAGCCATGGCTTTTGATTATTTCGAGAAGAAAAAGGTTGATATCGCTGTCATTGAAGTCGGCCTTGGCGGGCGTTTGGATAGCACCAATATTATTCAGCCTTTGCTGTCCGTAATTACCAATATCGGTTTTGATCACATGAATCTTCTCGGTAATACACTGGCAGAAATTGCTGCGGAGAAGGCGGGAATTATCAAAAGAGATACACCTGTCGTTATTTCGGAATATGCCGAAGAAACGGCTGCTGTGTTTGTGGATAAAGCAGCGATGGAGCATGCGCCGATACAATTCGCTTCTGACAAGTATGAGACCAAGATGCTGGCAGTCGACCAAGATTATTTAACAGTGCAGGCTATTGATCCTAACGGTCATCAAGCAACATATCAGCTCGATCTTAAAGGCTCTTATCAGGTGAAAAATCTTGCCGGCGTGTTATTAGCTGTGGATGAGTTACGTCAACTGGGCTTTGAGATCAGTGATCAACATATTCATCGCGCGCTGAAAAACGTGCAAACAAGTACAGGAATTCAAGGGCGGTGGCAACAATTGTCTAAGGATCCATTTATCATCTGCGATACAGGGCATAACGAGGACGGAATTCATGAAGTGCTCAAAAATTTGGCGACAACGGTTTATGATAAATTGCACTTTGTGATAGGGGCAATGCGTGATAAGGATTTATCCCATATGTTGCCTTATCTGCCGAAGGATGCAATCTATTATTTCTCCGCTCCGGATATGCCGCGTGCAATGCCAGCGGATGTGTTGCGAAAAGAAGCTTTGGAATTTGGTCTAGTTGGACTCGATTATCCATCCGTGGAAGCCGCGTTTGATGCAGCAAAAGAGGCGTATCAGCAAGGTAACCTAATTTTTGTTGGCGGAAGCAATTTTGTTGTTGCGGAAGTGCTGGCTAGTTTGACGCACGACTAGGAATATCACCTTTTCTCGCAAATAAATCTGCGGGAGGAATTCATAGAAATTGATCATAAAAAGGGAGCTGCATGACGTGCAGCTCCCTTTTTATACTTTTGTACCGTTGGTCATTAGTCATTGATTGTCAATTCACCACGAATATCCTTTTCAATCCAATAGGCGACTTCTTTTTGATCTTCTAACTCACCTTGAAGATACATCAATTTAGTTACTGCCGCTTCAAATGTAAGGTCGTAGCCATTGAGCACGCCGATAGATTTAAGTCCTTGTGAAGTCTCATAACGACCTAATTCAACAGACCCTACTTTACATTGTGAAATGTTGAGGATATTTTTACCTTGTTCAATGGCTTCCTTCAATAAATCCAGAAACCAGGTGTCGGTGGTTGTATTGCCCGATCCAAATGTTTCCATAACAATGGAGCGGACATCGGAATCCAGGACTGCTTTGATAGTTTGTGCAGAGATTCCCGGAAATAATTTTAATACAGCTACCCTGTTGTCCAGTTTGGTATGTAGGATAAATTCTTTATCAATATTATTTAATAAAGCATCTGTATTGTATTTGAGGTGAATACCAGCTTCGACCAATACAGGATAATTTGGCGATCTAAAGGCCTCAAATTTGGCCGAATTATATTTAAATGAGCGATTGCCGCGGAATAATTTATTGTCGAAAAGAATACATACCTCTTGGATAATGGAGATGCCATCCTGCTTCGCCGAAGCGATTTCCAACGCTGTCATCATATTCTCCCTGGCGTCCGTTCGGATCTCACCGATAGGTAGCTGAGAGCCGGATAAAATGACCGGTTTTTGGAGTCCTTCCAACATAAAGCTCAGTACGGAGGCCGTAAAAGCCATTGTATCGGAACCGTGTAGAATAACAAAACCGTCGTAATTCGCATAGTTATCCTTAATAATTTGTGCCATTTCAATCCATATTTCAGGCTTCATGTTGGATGAATCGATAATAGGTTCGAAAGAGTGCACGGTCAGCTTATAGTCTAAGCGACTTAAATCAGGGAGATTACGTTTGATCAATTCAAAGTCGAAAGGAACGAATGTTCCTGTTTCATCTTTAACCATTCCAATGGTCCCACCTGTGTAGATAATAAAGATATTATGCATTGAGTTTTGAAATTATATACCAAATATACGTTTTGAATTTTCTGTTGTGATTTCGGCGACCTTCTCGACGGAAATCTGATGCAGATCAGCTACTTTTTGAGCGACGTAAACCAAATAGCTGCTCTCATTTTCTTTACCGCGGAAAGGGACAGGTGCCAGATAGGGTGCATCGGTCTCAAGAACGATATGCTTCAAGTCGATTTCTTTAACGACTTGATCTAAGCCCGCTTTTTTAAAGGTAACGACCCCGCCAATACCAAGGGCGAACCCTAAATCGATCGAATGATGGGCCTGCTCCAGGCTGCCCGTAAAGCAGTGCAGAACGCCAAACAGTCTGTCGTCGTGGAGTTCTTCCAATAATTCGAACAATTCAGTAAAGGCTTCCCGACAATGGATATCGATTGGTAAATTTAATTCTTTAGCCCATTGAACCTGAGTTCGAAAGGCATCTTTTTGAATTTCAAGCGTGCTTTTATCCCAATAAAGATCCAGCCCAATCTCACCTATGGCATGGACTTTGTTTGTTTCCAAGCTCTTTCGGATGGTTTCTAACTCTTCCACATAGTTTTCCTTTACGTCGCAGGGATGTAATCCAAGCATGGGAAAACAATGTTCTGGATAAGCTGCTACGGTATCAAATACAGGTTTTATGGAAGCGCTATTCACATTCGGCAAAAAAAGGCGTTGTATGCCATTATCAAAGCAACGTTGTAGATGTTCTTGCAGTTTTTCGGTTCCTGCATGGTAATAAATGTGTGTGTGTGTATCTGTAAGCAACATAGTTTTCTGCGTGGAAGCAGTGGGTTAGGGTAAAAACTTGTTTTTATTATTATCGAATAAAGTGGTAGACTTAATTACCAAAATTTCAATTCGATCTCCAAAGATAACTTATTAATTAGCAAAAATGAAAATTAATACAGGATTCCTTCGATTGAGATGAATTCCTTTTTCGTATCTTGGAAAACGCCATTAGGAGGAGGACCGCCCCTTCATGCCATGAGGACAGTAGTAACGATTATTATTGCCCCTTGGAAAGATAGGTCGTAATAAAAAGAGTCAGAAGTCAAACATACCGTAAGATTTACTGTTAAACAGATAAAAGAGGCGGTTGTTGTCCTATTTTTATAAGAATAAATGAATCATATGATGAATAAGAGGTTATGCCTGGGTTTGTTGACTTTGGCGTCGGTTATGTTTATAAACAAACTACATGCGCAATCATTGATTGACCCATCGGTAAAAGACATTATTCAAAAAGCCTTTCAGACAAATAAAGAATTGAAATTGAAGGCTTACGAAGTCGATAAAGCACATCTGGAAGCTGATGGTGTTAAAGCAAATCGGTTGCCGCACGTCTCCGCACTCGGGCTATACGGTTATGTACATAGCAATGGGAGTATTGATATTCCTACAGTTAATATTCCTTTGTTGAACCTAGGCCTGTTTGAAGGAGCAACAGGATTTAGTATGCATGGGCAAGCTGCTTATGCGGGAGTGTCTGTAAAGCAGATTATCTTTTCCGGATTACAGATTCCGAATGGAATAAAAGCATTGCAGGAGAAAGCTGCGGCACAACAATATTTAGAATCGGCCAGTCGAGAGACACTCTCTAAGGATATTATAGCATCATTTGATCAATTAATGTTGTTGGATGAGGTGGATAAATTAATTGTAGATTCTGAAAAGCGATTAAAAAAAGAACAGGAAAAAGTGAATAAAGCGATTCAAAATGGACTTGCAATACCTTATGATAGAGATAAATTGAAATTGGCATTACTGGAATTGGAAGAGAAAAAGGTAGAACTTTCTGGCAATCGGGATTTGTTGTGCCAAAAGATCGAACAAGAAACTGGCGTGTCTTTTCAGGAGGTTGGTGGAATTCATTATGGACTTAAACCTATATTTTTGTCAGAGCTACCACGTGATGTCGAACAAAGATCCGAATTGAAAGCGCTAGATGCTTCTTCAAAAGCGTATGAATATCTGTATAAAAAAGAAAAGGGGGGAGCTCTTCCTGCTGTCTTTGCCTTTGGATCTGCAAACTATCTGAATGTTTTCAATTCTAAACTCACGGTGAAAGACCAACCCCTGTTTGGTACAGTCAATTTGCCACTTAATTCCATCAAGGGAAGTCCCAATGTCATGGTCGGCGTAGGGGTTAAATGGGATCTCTATACCGGCGGGGAACATCACAATAAGATTAAGCAAGTCAAACTCGATCAACATATCAATACGACCAAGCGGGAAGATACGCAGGAAAAGTTAAATCTATTATTGAGCAAGAATACAGTCACCTATACGACTGGCAACCAAAAGTTGAAAGTGGGAGAACAGCAGTTGAAAGTTGCCGAAAATAACCTTTCTATGGCTGTTAAACAGTATCAAGCCGGCTTAATAGATGTTACGGAGTTGTTGGCTGCTGAAAACGATTGGTACAAAGTTAATTTGGGTTATTTTAACAATGTATTGCAGCAACGTACTGCTGCGGTCGAATTACTACATACATCAGGAAAATTATTACAAACTATACATGAGTAACATGAAGAATTTATATGGGATATTATCGCTGTTTATTTTTGTTTCTTGTACAAATCAAGTGAAGGAGAAGCCTATTGAAGGTAAGGTGGAGCGTGAGCAGGTGACGGTTGTGACAAAGGTCCCGGGAAAAATTGCGAAGCTTCTGGTTGAAGAAGGGGACTTTGTGCATGCGGGTGATACCTTGGCTATTTTGAGTATTCCCGAAGTGGATGCTAAAGAAGAACAGGCAAAAGGGGCACTACAGTCTGCTGATGCACAATATAACATGGCAGTCCGGGGCGCTACGAAAGGACAACTCGTGCAATTGCAAGCGAAGGTAGATGGACTTAAGGAACAATATGAATTTGCGAAAAAATCTATAGGTCGGTTGGATGCCCTTCTGCAGGACAGTCTTATTCCACAACAAAAGTACGACGAGACCTACGCCAAATATCAGGGAGCCAAAAATCAATATCTTGCAGCACAGGCTGAATTAGCTGAAGCAAGGGGTGGGGCTAGACAGGAACAGCAGATTATGGCCTTGGGGCAAAAAGAACGTGCACTTGGAGCGATCTCTGAAGTCAATGTTGCTGCGCAGGAGAAATATGTCATTGCTCCACAGGACATGAGTGTGGAGACGATTAATCTGAAAGTCGGTGAATTGGCGATGGCTGGTTATCCCATTATAAATGGTTTCCTCGATCGATCGACCTATTTTAGATTCACATTGCCCGAAAATAAAATGGGGAAACTTCAAAAAGGAGAGGTCGTGGAGGTAGAAATTCCTTATTTGAATCACAAAAAGGTTAAAGCGAAGGTGATTAGTATTAAAGCCTTAAATTCGTATGCAAGCATCGCCTCAGCTTATCCTGATTTCGATCCGCAACAGGCTGTATTTGAATTGAAGGTTATCCCTGAAGATGCTGCCGGTAGCAAAGATTTGTTAACAAAAACGCTTGTGGTTCTCCATGCGAATTAAAGAGCTTGACTGTGAAAAAATTTTTAGAATTGATCCAACGAGAGTTTAAGCTCTTCTTCAATAATAAAGTGCTATTGATGCTTTTTCTGGGGGCACCTGTATTGTACGGTGTTTTGGTGGGGCACGTCTATCAACAAGGTAAGGTAACGCAGATGCCGATCATTGTGGTTGATGAGGATAATAGCCCCTTAAGCAGTTCATTTATTGATATGCTTTCCGATAATGAGAGTATTGACGTTGCCCGTGTATTACCGTCCTTATTTGATTCAAAAGATATTGCCATGCAATATGAGGCAACAACGATTGTGCATATTCCTAAGGGTTTTGCATCTGGAGTACAACAGGGACGTTTGCCCGAAATGACTGTTTTCGTAGATGGTGCCAATACGTTGACCTCCAATACAGCCATGATGGCTGTTAATGTTTGTGCCTCGACGTTGAAAGCGGGCATACAGATTCAGGCTCAAATGAAACGTGGTGTTCCCGCAATGATTGCTGCACAGCAGTACGAACCTTTTAAGACAACTTTTGTTAAGCAAAATATCCGAAGTGGAAATTACCTGTATTTTATGCTGCCGGGAGTGCTTATTACCGTGCTGCAGCAGGTCTTGCTCTTAGGCTTGGCTTTGTCTTTTTCCTCGGAGTTTGAAGGCAATACATTTCCAGAGCTTGTACGTAAAATCGGTAATCCAATTGGGCTTATTCTTGTTAAGATATTACCTTATGTTTTGATGTCTATTGGTATTCTGGTTTTATATTGGGGTTTTGGTCAGTATTACCGTATGCCTTTACAGGCCGAGTTTGGGCGCTTTGTCCTGTGTACTTTCGTCTTTCTGCTCGCCGTATGTTTTATCGGTGTACTCGTCAGCATTGTCCTACCTTCGCAATTGAAATCGACAGAAGTCCTTATGGTAATTGCAACGCCAGCATTTATCTTGAGTGGCTTTACCTGGCCGTCGAGTCTAATGCCAGGATGGGTACAGGCAATAGCAAATGTAATCCCATCAACCCATTATCTACGAATTTTTAGGTTAATGTTTATTCAGCATGCTGAAAATTACCATACCGATAAGGCCCTGATCGCGTTAACCATCATTATGATCATCAGTTTTATATTGGCCGTAGTAATACTGTGGCTAAAAATACGGAAGATCAAAAAAGAAGATAAGAAGGTTAACGCATAACCAATAAAAACAGGAATAACAAAAAAGCGGTTTCATTTTGGTGAAACCGCTTTTTTGTTAACTGAAATTTACAGTCAAATTATTTTTTTGCTGCTGGAGCTTTCGTTGCAGGAGCTGTTGCCGCTGGAGCAGTAGTTCCAGTAGGCGCTACCATGCCTGGAGTTGTTGCTGTAGGAGCAGGAACTTTTCCAGGTTTAATATCCAATACTTCTACTTCAAATACTAAAGGAGCATATGGAGGGATAACACCTGAAGGGCGATCGCCATAAGCCAAAGATGAAGGAATGACTAAAGTTGCTTTTGTACCTTTGTTAAACAATTGGAAAGCTTCAGTCCATCCTGGGATCACACCATCAACACCTAATTGGAACTTTAATGCCTCATAAGGACGTTGAGGGTTGAAAACTTTCTCTTTTTTAGCTACATCTGGAAGATTTGTATCAAATACTTTTCCTGTAGTTAATGAACCTACATAGTTCACATGAATAGAATCACCTACTTTTGCATTTGTTCCTGTTCCAGGTTTCGTGATTACGTATTGAAGACCTGAAGCTGTTTTTGTTGTTTTCAAGTTTTTATCCTTGATATATTTTTCAAGTTTAGCTGGTTCAGCAGCTTTGTGTTTGTTTAATTCTTCTTCAAAATATTTCTGAACTTGTTCGCCCAATTGTTGGTCTGTCAATTTTCCTTTTTTGAAGTGTTTTTTGACTTTGATCGAATAAACAATGAATTTATCTGCAAACTCTGGTTTTGGTTGGTGTGTTTTAGCAGCCATAGAATCCAAGTTGATTTTGAATACCAAGCTATCGCCTTCACCTACGTATTTGAATAAACCAGTAGGGTCACCTGGATTTTTTGCGATGATACTATCTGGGTATAATTGAACGATTTGAGGGACTCCCATGTCATATGTACTTTGCATTGTAGAATCTCTGTCCGTTTTCACAACCATGTCAAGTGCTAATAAATCGCCTGATACTGCTTTTTCTTTTGCATTATCATCTACGATTTTATACTCAAGACCACCTTCAGCCTTTTTGAATTTTTGGCATGACGTCATCAAAAGACCGGCAGCCGCGAAAAATAGAATTGCTTTCTTCATTTTCTAATGTATGTTACGATATCTTATTTTGTTAATATTTCTTTATAATTTGGTAAAACCGATTTGAATTTAGCAATCACTGCTTCGAGGCTTTCTTTCGAATTACCGCCTGAAGCGTTAAGATGCCCACCCCCATTGAAATATAATTTACAGATCTCATTGCAAGGAACTTCTCCAATCGAACGCAAAGATAGTTTAATTTGTTCATTTCTGTCAATAATTAAAGCAGCCAATCGAATTCCTTTAATTGAAAGTGCATAATTGACCAGTCCTTCGGTATCGCCGGTGATAACTTCAAACTGCGTGAGATCCGCTTTGGTTACATGGATAATGGCGGTGTTATATTCGTGGATAACCTCTAGACGATTCAGTAGACAGAATCCTAAGAATTTCAGGCGGCTTTCAGACGAACTATTATAAATCTCTTCGTGAATAGCCCAGTTTTGTGCGCCGAAATCAATGAGTGATGCAATGATGCGGTGAATTTCAGCAGTAGTCGAACGGAAGCGGAAAGAGCCCGTATCGGTCATAATACCGGTATATAGGCATGTCGCCATGTCTGCACTGATATGGTCTGGATCTTGCATCTCATGGACCAAGAAGCGATAGATCAATTGTGCGGTCGCCGCTGCAGATGAATCCCA
This sequence comes from Sphingobacterium sp. UBA865, assembly GCF_002295765.1. Taxonomy (NCBI): domain Bacteria; kingdom Pseudomonadati; phylum Bacteroidota; class Sphingobacteriia; order Sphingobacteriales; family Sphingobacteriaceae; genus Sphingobacterium; species Sphingobacterium sp. UBA865. The sequence goes on from NZ_DBGB01000031.1 coordinate 449,501, forward strand.
AAAAGCGTAGTCTTCAAATCCTTCCGGATCCAAATGGTGATCAATCATACATTTGATTCCCTTCGCTTGACGAATAGGTTCACCCATTTCGTGAATACGGGCAAGACCATTGAAATCCAAGCAGAAAATTAATTCAGCTGCGTCAATCTGTTGATTGTGCAGGTCAATATCCTGTGTATAAATTTGTACATTTTCCAAGCCAGGTAGCCAATCCAAAAAAGCAGGAAAGTCTGATGGTACAATGAGATTTACCTGGTGTCCTTTCGAGGTCAACCAAAAATACAATCCTAAAGATGAACCCAAAGCGTCCCCATCTGGTTTGTAGTGCGTTGTAATTACAATACGTTTTGGTTCAGCCAATAACTCTTTTAATTCTTCCGATTTCAGCATAGTCATATTAAGTCTGCAAACCTACTATAAAAAAATTAGATTAGACAAATTTTTTATAAAGATCTTTTAGCATCTTATAGCATTTGGTGTTGATTTTAAAAAATTGATTTTCAGGTTTTTAAAACTTATATACATAGATCTTGAAATCCCGCTTCATGCAGATTAGATAATTGGCATTGTCGCCATAGTTAATCGGTCCATAATAGAATTTTGAAAAACCTTCTACAGGGAATCCTTCCTGAACCAGGCCATCAGATCCGAAGACATAGATCATGCGATTGTCGGTTCCTACGCCAATGATATCAGATTTACCTATTCGTTTAAAAAACAACGGTCTGTTACTGGCCTCTTCGATGAATTTATATTCAAAGTAGGAAGAAGAGTCTCTTGCACTGTAGGCATTCAGTTTGTTGTTGGCTAGAATAACAAAGTCTCTGTCAGCACCACCGCTAATATCTTCAAAATTAAAGAACGCATCTTTGCCCCAGTCACCCAGTTTTATTTTTTTGGTTTCGCCCTCGAAAGGAATTTTGAAGACACTACCTTTATTGTTTGCCAAGTAGATGAAGGAGTTCTTTTCATCCGACGCTGCAACTAAACCAATTGGATTTTTAACACTTTCCCCATCGGTATCCAATGTTTTTTTATGGATGACCTTACCATTTTGATCAAAGAAATAGACGGAAGCAGTGCTTGTACCGGCAATAATATAATTGGTCTGCCCTAAACTGGTTGTTTTTAAATCGAATAAAATTCGCCCGTCCACGCTATTATTTTCAAAGCCCTCCACTTTTTTGCCGTCGAGTGTATAGGCAAGAATGCGGTCTGTTGCGGGAATGTAAATACGTTGCTCTTTATTGAAGGTGGCAATTGTAGCCCCATAAGTTGCCGAGTATGGTAATTCAACTGAAAAACCGGTTCGGTTTTTACCATCTGGCATAAAACGATATAAGCGGTTTTTTGTAACAGCGACAATACTGAGATCCTGTAACTGAACTGGCTCGCCCAAAATTTCACCTTGGAAGAGGTTCTGCCAAAGCTCTTTTCCATCCGGCGAAAATGCATGTACCGTGTGATCTTGTTCTTGAATCAGGATAAATTTGGTCTTCCCATCTTGATCTAAAATCCAAGGTTTATTGATAATTCGGTTCTCCAGTTGAGCTGTCCATTCTGGTTTTCCCCCCAGTCTCGTATCACTCTTAAAGAGTGCATATAAACTGGACGAAAATGTGCCTTGGTTGCCACTTAGCTGATAGGACCATGAATAGAAATTTTGAAAACCATATTCATCCTCATCTTTAAAGTTCTTTGCGAAATCAGCTTTTAAGTTATCCAGAATATTGCTTTTACCAGCCTTAGGTTCTAAATAGAACGTTACGTTACTGCGGCTATTCTGCAATGCTGCATGATTTTTGAAAATTGCAGTACCCGAAAGAAATTGCTTTTCCCGGAAAGATTCACGATAATCTCGCAAGATACCTGTTCGGCTAGCAACAACCATGATATTGTCTACAATGGTGAAATAGGGTCGGGTAAAGCTCTTGAAAGGTTCTCCAAATAATGCATGTAAAAGATTCGAATATTTAAATTGATAGATCGAATCCCCTACAGCAGTACTGAATTTCTTAAGATTATCGGCAAATTGTGTGGAATCCGAAATGCTAATCAAACCAATCGCATCCTGATTGTCCAGTTCCGCGAGTGCAAATTCATCGTTGAAAATTGGCGCAATAATACTGTCAAATGATACTTTGCTGTCCTCTTCAAAGTTTTTTATACTTTTCGTCAATCGAGCGTCTTCTTTTTGTTGTACTAACAAGGCTTTTAATCCGCTGCGGAAACTACGGGGATCAGAGATACTAAAGTCTATATAAGATGCTGCATTTTTAGGGAGATAGTTCCCCAGAGCTTGCACTTGAGCCGTCTGCGTGGCAAATAACTGTAAGTAGCTATTTTTGCTCGCCGTGAGATCTGTTTCACCCTTAAAGATAAAAGCATCCTTTTTGAAATTCATGTTCCAGGACGTTTGGCCCTTCAGCGAATCGATCAGGTTGAGATAGGTACCAAATTTGGATTTCATTAATATTCGAGCAATTTGCGACAGTTGCTCATTGAAAAAATAGAGACTAAGTGGTGTGTTTTTATTATTATGGTTTACGAAGAACTCTATTTGTTTGGTACTTATTTTCTTAACCTGTTTATCAAAGATCTGGGAAAGCACCTGCTTAGAGTAGCTGGCGAAAATGATTTCGTGTGAATAGGCACAATAAAGTGTACTATCCTTAGTACCTTGATTAAGCCCATAAAATCGTTGGCCTAAGGTGTCAAAGGGTTGTATCTTGTAGTTTTTACCGACGTTTCCAAGCAATGTTGCCAGCGCGTTATTATCAATGCTTTGACCAACCTGGACGCTATATAGCGGAGTAATTTGATCTTTTTCCTGGTGAAAGGACAGTAATATTTGCTGCCCCGCTACAAGAGGTGCTACCTGTTCGCTACGTAATAATTCGTCTTTAAGACGTTCCAAATTACTGAAATTGCGTTGGCCAATAATGGCTTTAAAGAGCTCATAGTCGTTAAAGATCGTATCTACAGTCTGATCATTGGCAAAGGAGGCAATGGCTAATGTATTTTCAGGAAGATATTGTAAAGCTTTAGAATCTTGTTTATTGTTTTTATTGAAGTCTCCAAAAAGATAGATCGTGGCAACGATGACCGCGATGAATAATATAACAGTGATGATGATTGTTTTTTTCATCCTTTTTATTTTTTTCAATGCCTGATAAGAACTCGAATAAATCGTCACTAACCCGCTGGTCGATACGATTAAAAATGCAGTTTTTAGCAGAACAACTATTTATGAGGTACTCATTTTCTTTTCAGCAGATAAGTACACTAAACTTGTTTTTTTAAATGGTGATGAAGTTATCATGCGGCAGATGTTTATCAAGGATATACAAATCTTGAACCTCGTTCAAGATCTTGGTGAGCTGCACGATGCTCATGATGATTCATACGTAAAACAAACCTAATAAAAATATATGGGAAGAGATAGAAAATCGTTGCTATAATGCGCCTTTGTAATAGAAATTTAACAAAAAATTCCTTATTTTGCTCTGTTTTTAATACATTTATCGCTAGAAACTCATTTTCAGCATTCACTTTAACATAATGAATAAGAAAATCATTTTAGCCGCTTCGTTGTTGGGAGCATTAGCTGTAATATTAGGTGCCTTTGGCGCTCATGGTCTAGAAGGAAAGGTAAGTACATATCATATTGAAACTTGGAAAACTGCAAACCAGTATCATTTCTATCATACCTTCGCCCTGTTATTTTTATCTACTTTTTCGCGAGCAAAGACGTACTCGATTAAAGTATCATTTATTGCTTTCCTCATTGGTATACTTTTTTTCTCAGGATCGTTGTATGTCTTAAGTGTGCGAGAAATAACCGGCTTTGGCAATCCGTCTATTTTAGGACCTATCACGCCTTTGGGAGGATTGTCTTTGATCGTTGGCTGGGTTGCGCTATTTATAGCAGCGCTAAAAAATAAATCGTAATCCTATTTAATTGCCTATGTCGATACGAAATCATATTCGTATTTAATCATAACAGAGCCTTCTTGAATAAATTCAGGAAGGCTTTTTTAGGTTACAATGGATTGACCAGTGATCGCTTGGCTTTCACACTCCGATGTCGCTTTGGCGCCGTATGATTGTAGACGGTTTTATGCATTGCCGGAGTCGTTTGACCGCTATTCCTGAAGGTTTTTTTGTACTTTTATACCATAATTTGAATTTATGTCCAATCCACAATATACGATTTTTAGTGAAAGAGATACGCTGTTTGTTGATGTGGTCCTACCACTAGCATTGGCAAGAACATATACATATCGTATTCCGGTTGACTGGAACGATCGTGTGCAGGTCGGTGTACGTGTCATCGTGCAATTTGGACGGAATAAGATCTATTCTGCGGTTGTCAAGTCCATTAGCCAGGAAGCACCAAAGCACTATGAAGCAAAGTATATTTTGGACATCATTGATGAAAAACCCATTGTCAATTTAGCTCAGTTTAAACTGTGGGACTGGCTAGCCGATTATTATATGTGTAGTTTGGGCGAAGTCATGCAGGCAGCGCTGCCCTCGGCATTGAAGCTGGCCAGTGAGACCAAAGTCGTTTCATCGATTGGGGAAGAATTTGACCGTTCCACACTATCAGATAAGGAGTATCTCATCATCGAAGCTTTGGAGGTGGCGGGAGAACTAAAAGTCAATGATATTGTGAAATTGCTGGGACAAAAAACAGTCTTCCCTATATTAAAACAATTATTTGACAAAGGAATTGTTTTGATTTCTGAAGAGATTACAGAACGATATAAACCCAAGACCAAAGCATTTTTGCGTTTTGCGCCCGACTTTCGAAATGAAGATGCAAAAAGAGAATTGTTGGATAGCTTAAACCGTGCGCCAAAACAACAAGATGCGGTATTGGCATTTATGCAGCTGGTCAAAAAAACGGAGGAGATTACGCGGCCCATGCTGGCGGAGGCCTCGGGCTGTGGTAACGGCGCAATTACCGCTTTGATTGATAAAGGTGTTTTTGAAATAAAGGAAAAGGTTGTATCCCGATTTCAGGGGGAGGATATCGAATTGGATGCCAATTTTCAATTTAATGAAAATCAGCAAAGGGCTTATACCGAAATACAAGCGTCGTTTGAAGAGAAGGACGTTACACTGTTGCATGGTGTGACTGCTTCGGGAAAAACACAAATTTATATACGGCTTATTGAACAAGCAATCGCTGCGGGAAAATCAGCTCTCTATCTACTGCCTGAGATTGCGCTGACAGCGCAGATTACAGCTCGCTTAAAGTTGCATTTCGGCGATAAACTGGGGGTGTACCACTCTAAGTTTAATGATAATGAACGTGCCGAGGTGTGGCATAAAGTCATGAAGAATGAATTTCAGGTTGTGATTGGAGCTCGTTCTTCCGTCTTTCTGCCATTTCAGGATTTAGGGATCATCATCGTTGATGAAGAGCACGAAAGCTCCTATAAGCAGTTTGATCCAGCCCCACGTTACCATGCCCGCGATACGGCCATTTACCTCGGATTTCTACATCAGACCAAAGTACTATTGGGATCCGCGACGCCTTCTTTGGAAAGTTATTACAATGCCAAAGCTAAGAAGTATGGCTTTGTGCAGCTGCTTGAGCGTTATGGCAACGCCCAATTGCCAAGTATTGAGTTGGTGAATATTCCCGAAGAAGGAAGAAAGGAAAATATGTTTTCCTATTTTTCGGGTACCTTGTTAAAGGCAATTGAAGAAGCTGTAAAAAATAAAGAGCAGGTTATATTATTTCAAAATAGACGTGGGCACACGACAATGATCCAGTGTAATACCTGTGGATTTGTTGCAAAATGTGTCAATTGTGATGTCAGCTTAACCTATCACAAGAGCTCTAATATGATGCATTGCCATTACTGTGGTCATGTGGAGCCTCCACTTCGTGTTTGTCCAGCCTGTGGAATGCCCCATATCGAAAGTAAAGGCTTCGGTACAGAACGGGTAGAGGAAGAACTTGAAATCCTGATGCCCGAAATCCGCATCGGTCGCTTGGATCTGGATTCCACAAAAGGCAAATATGGTTTCGACAAAATTATCACGGCTTTTGATGAGCATGAATTTGATGTTCTTATAGGGACACAAATGGTCGCTAAGGGGCTCGATTTCGGAAGAGTAAGCCTTATTGGTGTTGTCAATGCAGATACGATCATTAACTTTCCGGATTTCCGTTCGTATGAACGATCATTTTCGTTATTTTCCCAGGTAGCAGGACGCGCAGGTCGACGTGAAGCCGGCGGAAAAGTTATCATCCAGAGCTACACCACGAATCATCGGGTTTTGGAACAGGTGGTCAATAACGATTATGAAGGGATGTTTATGACTGAAATTACAGAACGTAAAAACTATCTTTATCCTCCTTTCTACCGTCTCATTCGGATTGATATTAAACATACGGATTTTCAGAAATGCTATGATTCGGCCAATCGTTTTGCCTCGGCGCTGCGGCAACAGTTGGGTGCAAGGGTATTGGGACCGGAGCCGCCTTTAGTTTCTCGTGTGCGGAATAATTTTATCCAGACCATTACCTTGAAGATTGAGCGAACAAATATTAGTATTGCAAAGGTCAAGGAATTGATCCGTTCGGTGCTCCTCGATTTTGAAATCGATAAAACCAATGCTGGTGTGCGCGTTCAGGTCGATGTAGATCCTTATTAGTGACAGCTATTGCCCGCATTAACTTGTAAAAACGAGCGTTCTTGGTAAACTTAAATCACATGCGCTTATCGTTTTCTTCGCGGCCAAATTCAAGAGGTCAACGGAGGTTGAGCCTAAGGGAAAGATGATTCGGAAAATAAAGCAAATTAACTTGAAAATACGTACAGTGTTGGTATTGAATTATTTGTGATTAATTCTGTTTAATGTGCCTTTTAAAAGGTAAATTTGAAACATCATGGCGTACAAGTTTATTGATAATTATCGGGAGAAAGGTGCTCGTAAGAAATTGGTTGAACATCTAAAAAGCCGGGGCATTGCGGACCAGAAAGTATTAGATGCCATTGGCAAGGTACCACGTCACTATTTTTTTGATGAAACATTCTGGAATCAGGCCTATCGGGATATTGCTTTTCCAATAGGTGACGGACAAACAATTTCGCAGCCGTATACCGTCGCCTATCAATCTGAACTGCTCCACGTGAAAAAAGGAGATAAAGTACTGGAAATTGGTACGGGATCGGGGTACCAAACCTGTATCTTGTTGGAACTTGGCGCAGAGGTGTATACTATCGAACGTCAGGAAAACCTATATCAACGAACCATTCAAGTGTTGCCCTACATGGGCTATAAACCAAATTTCTTTTTAGGTGATGGCTCCAAGGGAATCGAAGAGCACGCCCCTTATGACAAGATTATTGTCACTGCAGGTGCGCCTTTCGTGCCAGAGGTTATGTTGAAGCAGTTGAAAATGGGCGGAATTTTTGTGATCCCTGTAGGAGACGAAAAATCGCAAAAGATGATGACGATCATTCGGGTAGGTGAAAATGATTTTGACCGTATCGAATTGGATACGTTTCGTTTTGTGCCTTTGGTGGGTGATCAAGCTTGGTAGGAGATCCATTCAACCAGTTCCGATGGCCTCCCCCAAGGTCTGCGAGTGACAATCGAGCCCTTGTTTCTTGAGCAGATGCAAAATAGCCATGATTAAATTGAAATGAACGTGAAAGAATAAATATTCACCTTATGACGCCAACTGCAATACAATATGACCAAAAGCATCGCGAAACCGCTTCAACTGTGGTCAAATTAAATAAACAAGTCAACACGCTCAGCTTGTCGCGGCTATTTGTGATACTCGGTGGCGGAGCGTTGTTATTTTATACCTTTCAACTGGAAAGCCTTCCGCTGGTTTTTTTCTGCTTTTTTGGACTATTGTTCCTATTTGCCTATCTGGTGCGGAAGCAGAGCCAGTTAGAGCTTCAGAAGAACTATTTTGAAGCTTATTTGAAAGTTTTGGCAAATGAACAGGCCCTAGCAGAAGGGAAACTAAACATGTATGACCATGGTGAGCATTTCGAAAACGGAGCTCATCCTTATAGCTCCGATATGGATATCTTTGGCACATACTCCTTATTCGCGCAGATAAATCGGGCAACGACCAAACAGGGGATTGATCTTTTGGCTTCTTGGCTTGATGCGCCTCTCCAAAGCAATCAAATTCAACGCAATCAAGAAGCATCCCAGGAACTCGAAAATGAATCCGAATGGATATGGGATTTTCAGGCAAAGCTCTTGGCCAATCTGAACCATAAATTGGATATCAAGGCATTTTTGACAAATTACTTTCAAGACCGAAATTTTCAATTCGGAAATGCTTTTATGCGATTTTATATCAAAGCAGGCCCTGTTTTATTTTTGGTCGTTTTAGCGGGCAGCTTTTTCGTGCCAAAATTGGCTGGAGTGGCAACCTTGATAGGACTATTTCATATTCTTTGGGCATTGGCCAAAGCAGGAAGTGTGAGTATGTTCTCGTCGCGAATAGACAAAATTGGTGGCGTGCTGGGATCATATGCAGATGCGATTCAATCGGTCGAAGACCACGCATGGAAGTCTATTGCTATGCAGGAGATCGCCGGAGAGCTAAAACAAAACCGGGGAACAGCATCCATTTCCTTTGCCTTTAAAAAACTCGCTGGTCTTATTAACAACTTGGACGCACGGAATAATGTCTTTGTTGGGCTATTTCTAAACCTATTTCTCCTTTGGGACTTTAGACAAGTATTGGCTATTGTTGATTGGAAGAATAAATACGAAAACGAGATTCTGAATTCATTCGATACCTTGGCTAAGGTGGAGGCTGTCACTAGTCTTGCTATTTGGAAGAGAAACCATTCGTCTTATAGTTATCCAGTAATTTTGGATAATCCGCTGGAAAATAAGATTGACGCGCAAGGGTTATATCATCCACTGATCCCAAGCAGTCAGGTCGTCGCCAATGATTACAGTAGTATAGATCATCGTGTTGCTTTGGTAACAGGTTCAAACATGGCTGGAAAGAGTACATTTCTGCGGACAGTAGGTATTAATGCAATTTTGGCTTATGCCGGAGCTGCGGTTGCAGCGACTTCTTTTCAGCTCCCGATTTACAAACTAATATCCTATATGCGCATCAAGGATAACCTGAATGAAAGTACGTCGACATTTAAAGCAGAACTGAATCGGATGAAATTTATATTGGATACAGTTTCAGTACATAGCGATAGCTTTTTTCTAATCGATGAGATGCTTCGTGGAACAAATTCGGTCGACAAATATCTTGGCTCCCGTGCAATCATAAAGAAACTGGTTCGATTGGACGGTAAGGGTATGGTGGCTACACACGACTTACAACTGTCCAGTTTACAAGAGGAATTCCCGGGAGATATCAAAAATTATCATTTTGACATTCGTGTTGATGCGGGGCAGATGCTGTTTGATTATAAGCTGAAGATAGGGGAATGTAAGATATTCAATGCGTCGCTCTTATTGAAAGGTATAGGCGTGGATATTGACGAAAATATGGAATAAAAATGACGGAACTGGAGCTAGATTGGTTTACATTTGTCTCCTCTTAAATCCACTAAATAAAACAATAAATGACTTTACAAGAACGTATTGATTTATCAGAAACACATGTTTGCACGACCGTGTTTCCGTTTTTGACAAATCATCACGATACTTTATTCGGCGGCAAGGCAATGTCCATTATGGACGAAGTATCGTTTATGGCTGCGACACGATTTTGCCGCAAAACGTTGGTGACTGTATCGACAGACCGTATTGACTTCAATAAGGCAATTCCTTCCGGAAGTATTATTGAAGCGGTCGCGCGGGTTCAAAATGTAGGCCGGACCAGCTTGAAGGTGAAGGTCGACATATTTTTGGAACATATGTACAAGGAAGGAAGAGAATTGGCCATTGAGGGTGTTTTTACATTTGTTGCCCTTGATGAAAACAGACAGCCAATTCCAGTCCTTGAAGGCTTGGATATTGAATAAAATTTTAGCTTCCGAATGCGGAAACTCGAGAGAGATTTTTTTAAAATTATAACATGGAAAAGGGTCGCAGATTGCAATGCGACCCTTTTTGTCATTCGTTTCTCTTGATTGGGCTGAGGTCGTTAAGTTCTTCGGCTGTAAATAAACGATAATGAACTTTGAAAGTTTTACCCAGTGGGGTTTCCAATGAGAATCCCCCCGGACCAAATCCATCCAGCACATCGAGTGTGAAATGCGCATGTTTCCAATATTCAAAGAGATCCCGATCCATCCAAAACTCATATCCTTCGGCTAATCCGATCATGGCGTCATTTGTCCTAGGAAAATAACCTCCTTCCTCAAAACACTGTGGCTGTGTACCCTCGCAGCAACCTCCGGCCTGATAAAACATTAATTTACCATGCTTCGCTTCAAGTTCATGAATGAGCTCCCTGGCTTTTTCAGTGATGTCTAGTCTATTGATCATGGTGAAATTCGTTTATGTGTTTTAGCATTGACGAATAGGAAATTCAGCTGAAGGGGCAGCATTTGCTCCCCCTAAACTCGGGTATCTAGCTGTTCGAAAAGAATACCCGGTACGCTTCAGTTAAAAGAAACCAAGTTTTTCTTTACTGTAGGAAATCAACATATTTTTAGCCTGTCTGTAATGGGCAAGCATCATTTTATGGTTTTCCCGTCCAATTCCTGATTGTTTGTATCCGCCAAATGGGGCACCCGCTGGGTAGGAGTGATACTGATTTACCCAAACACGTCCTGCTTGTATGGCACGTGGGATCTGATAAAGCTGATGTGCATCTCGGGTCCATACACCTGCTCCGAGACCATACATGGTGTCGTTGGCGATAGCAATTGCTTCTTGTTCATCCTTGAACGTGGTGACTGCAAGCACGGGACCGAAGATTTCTTCCTGGAAAATACGCATGCTATTATCGCCTTTGAATAGGGTAGGTTTGATGTAGTAGCCTTCTTCAAAACCAGCACCGACATTGTTTTCATCACCGCCGGTCAATACTTCGGCCCCTTCTTCTTTGCCAAGTTTAATATAGGACATAATTTTGTCCTTTTGGATCTTCGATGCCTGAGCACCCATCATTGTTGTTGGGTCTAATGGATCGCCCACTTTGATCTGATTAACCCGATCGACTACTTTAGCGATAAATTTTTCATAAATGTCCTCCTGGATCAGTAAACGAGAAGGACAGGTACAAATTTCGCCCTGATTGAGTGCGAATAATACGGCTCCTTCCACTGCTTTGTCCAAAAATGCATCGTCTGCATCCATAACCGAACTAAAGAAAATATTGGGCGATTTCCCACCCAATTCTAGGGTTACCGGAATGATATTTTCAGTCGCATATTGCATAACCAAACGTCCAGTTGCTGTGGAACCAGTGAATGCTGCTTTGGAAACCTTTGGGTTTGTGACCAAAGAACGACCAAGTTCTGCGCCGAAACCGTTAACGATATTGACTACTCCGGCAGGAATCAGATCACCGATAATCTCCATAAGGACAAGAATGGATGTGGGTGTACTTTCAGCAGGTTTTAATACGACGGTGTTCCCTGCGGCAAGGGCCGGAGCTAGTTTCCATACGGCCATTAGAATCGGGAAATTCCATGGAATAATCTGTGCAACAACTCCGATTGGTTCGTGTACAATCAGTGACACTGTATTGCTGTCCAATTCGCTTATGGACCCCTCTTCAGCGCGGATTACACCAGCAAAATACCTGAAATGGTCGATTGCCAATGGGATATCGGCATTTAATGTTTCACGTACCGCTTTTCCGTTGTCTATCGTTTCAACGGCGGCGATATATTCTAAATTAGCTTCAATGCGGTCAGCAATTTTATTGAGGATAATACTTCGTTCTGTAGCCGAGGTTTGTCCCCAAGTTTCAAAAGCTTTAGCGGCGGTGTCGACAGCGAGATCCAGATCTTCTTTTGTTGAATGGGCAACTTGAGTAAACACTTTTCCATCTACCGGCGAAATATTATCGAAGTATTTTCCTTGAATTGGTGCGACAAATTTACCACCAATGTAGTTGTCATATCGTTCTTTGAACGATGGTCTTTTGATTGCGCTCATATGGTTTATTTATTAATTATTTTTAATCCCTTCTTATCAAAGTTAGCCAGCAATTATTCAATGGTGTAGCAGAATTGATCCAAAACATAGCACAATTGTGGCACATAACTTTCGCTCATAGTTTATTTATTTATTATATTTGATTGACTGCCAATTATATTTAATTGTTGCACTATGGAAAATAGGACGCTGATTCATACATTGCCATTTTCGCGGAAGGGGGAGCTCAGCACATTAGTGGAGAACAGACGCGCATTTACGTTAGATAGCTTGGAGCTTAATATCTACGAAACATATCGGATATCGCAGCATGTACCTTTATGTTTTGATGATTTGGTTATGATTAATATGATCCAGGGTAAAAAAATCATGCATTTGGAGAATGTAAAGGCTTTTGACTATCTGCCCGGTCAGATGATGGTGTTACCTGCATCGGTGGCTATGCATATTGATTTTCCAGAAGCGACCCTCGACCAGCCCACGCAGTGTACCGCTTTAACAATTCATAGAGAGAAGATAGCAGCAGTCTTAGATTATCTAAATGAGTTTTATCCAAAAGAACATGTCAATCAATGGCGGCTTGATCCGGAGTTTTTTCACCTGTACAATTCGACTGAGCTTGCCGATCTGGTGAACAAGTTGTTTCAGATCATTATTAGTGAAAATCCGTTGAAAGATGTGCTTGCAGATCTGACCTTTAAAGAGCTTACGATTCGGCTACTTCAGTCACAGTCGATGATGGCATTAAAAATTGGGAAGTCGCCCAACAAAGTACTGTTACACGTGCAGGAATTTATTCAGAAACATATTACCGAGAAAATTTCAATTGGTCTATTGGAGCGGACTGCTCACATGAGCAAAGCGAGCCTTACGCGGATGTTTAACCGTGAACTTGGACTTAGTCCAATGGAGTATGTGATCCAACAGCGTATCGAGAAGGCAAAAAAGATGCTTTTACTCACCCGTAATGTAAAGGAGTCGTGCTATGGGGCAGGATTTAATGATGTCAACTACTTTGTTCGGCTTTTTAAAAGCAGGGTAGGCATGACGCCAGGCGCATTTGTCCTGGCGCGTTAACCTAAAATTTCATCACGCGATCAAGCTCACGTTTAACATCTCTTTCTTTGATGTTTTCTCGTTTGTCAAAATCTTTTTTACCCTGTGCCAAGGCAATTTCAACTTTGGCAAACCCCCGGGCACTGATAAAGATGCGTAGGGGTACTATGGTAAAACCACGTTCTTCCCCTTTCTCTTTCAGTTTTTTTAATTCTCTTTTTGTCAATAGCAGTTGACGGTCGCGTTTTGCTTCATGGTTATAGAAAGATCCCATGGAATATTCGGCAATGTGCATGTTACGGATGTATAATCCGTCCTCAAAAAAACTACAGAAACTATCGTTAATATTTGCCTTTCCTTCGCGTATGGATTTTATTTCTGTACCCAATAATCGAATTCCTGCAATGTACTTGTCCAGTAAGTGGTATTCAAAAGAAGCTTTTTTATTTTTTATATTGATATCTGAAGATAAAGCCATATATTGTTGTATATTAGTAAGTCTATACCATTGCTATTGCAATGAACCTAAATGTAACTAATTATAGGATAATTTAAAGTTCGCAAATATAATTATTAAAATTGTCTTATTTTAAAGTAGAATTGTGTGGGGCGGATGTTAGCGGAGTATTAAAATAAAATTAACTGTTTTGGGCGATGTGTTAAAAATATGACTAAATTTAAGTGAAAGTCAGATTATGTTTTCGTATGTTTGCAACGTTTTTTGGAATTATTGTGAATATATACAACGTAGCATTTCAACTTACATTGTGGATATAGCAGATTTTTAGTCGGAGACCGAGTTTTTTATATAAAAGTCCAATTCGATAATTTTGTTTGTTACAATAACATCTAAAAGTTAGAAATAGTTTTAGAAATACCTTTTTATCGCATGAGTAAAGGAAAGTTAGGCGAGAAAATATCGCAATTTAAGATTGTTGAGGAGTTGAAAGCTAAGGGCTTATATGCCTATTTTAGACCTATTCAATCAAAACAAGATACCGAAGTAAAAATCGATGGTAGACGTGTGTTGATGTTTGGTTCTAACTCTTATTTAGGGTTAACGACTGATACACGTATTATAAAAGCAGCGCAAGATGCTTTGGAAAAGTATGGTACTGGATGTGCTGGATCTCGTTTCTTAAACGGTACGTTGGATATTCACGTGGAACTGGAAGAAAAATTATCTGCTTATGTAGGTAAAGAAGCCGCTATTCTGTTTAGTACAGGATTCCAATCAAATCTAGGGCCTTTGTCATGTCTAATGGGACGTAATGATTATATTTTGTTGGATGAGCGTGACCACGCATCAATTATTGATGGTAGCCGTTTGTCTTTTTCCAAAGTAATCAAATACGGACACAATAATATGGAGGACTTACGTGCTAAGTTATCACGCCTACCTGAGGATAGTGCGAAGTTAATTTGTACGGATGGTATCTTTAGTATGGAGGGGGATATTGTTAATTTGCCTGAACTTACGTCGATTGCCAATGAGTTTGATGCTGCAGTAATGGTCGACGATGCACACAGTTTAGGTGTTATTGGGCACAAAGGAGCTGGTACAGCTTCTCATTTTGGGCTTAATGATGATGTAGACTTGATTATGGGTACATTTAGTAAATCGTTAGCATCTTTAGGTGGATTTGTCGCAGGTGATGCAGATGTGATCGATTTCTTAAAACATAATGCCCGCTCTGTGATGTTCAGTGCTTCAATGACTCCAGCTTCGGTTGCTTCAACATTGAAAGCTTTGGAAATTATTCAAAATGAGCCTGAGCATATTGAAAAATTATGGAAAAACACAGATTATGCCAAAGCACAATTACTGGATCATGGGTTTGATCTAGGTGCTACGGAAAGTCCTATTTTGCCAATCTTTATTCGTAGCAATGAAAAAACGTTCTGGGTAACTAAAATGCTCCAAGATGATGGGGTATTTGTTAATCCAGTTGTTTCTCCAGCAGTTCCTGCGGAAGAGTCTTTGATTCGTTTTTCATTGATGGCGACACATACTTATGACCAAATCGACGAGGCTATTGAGAAGATGGTTAAAGTATTCAAACAAGCTGAAGTTGAAACATTAATATAAAATCTAATCGTATGATTCAGATTATACCCGTTGAAACAAAGAAACAAAGACGGCTGTTTATAGATTTCCCTCATAGTCTCTATGAGGGAAATCCTAATTATGTACCTGCCTTATTTCTTGAACAAAACGATTTGCTTTCCCCTGACAAGCATCCCTTTTATAAACATTCCCAAGCACAACCTTTTCTAGCTTATCGTAACGATAAGATTGTCGGTCGTATATGTGCCATCTGGAACAATAACCATAATGCTTTCAATCATGTGAATGAAGGGCAGTGGGGTTTTTTCGATTGTATAGATGATCAAGAAGTCGCAAACGCGTTATTTGAGACTGCAGAAAAATGGGTTAAAGCTAAAGGAGGGGATACGATCGT
The DNA here is from genome assembly GCF_002295765.1 of Sphingobacterium sp. UBA865. Lineage (NCBI taxonomy): Bacteria > Pseudomonadati > Bacteroidota > Sphingobacteriia > Sphingobacteriales > Sphingobacteriaceae > Sphingobacterium > Sphingobacterium sp. UBA865. The sequence continues at coordinate 465,100 of NZ_DBGB01000031.1, forward strand.
TGGGCCGATCAATTTATCAACCAATGATACCGTTGGTTTGTTGGTTGACGGTTTTGATAAGCCCCCAGTAGCCATGATGCCCTACAATTCACCTTATTACATTGACTTGATTACCAATTCAGGTTATGGACATAAAGTGGATTTGAGAGCTTATTTGGTCATGGAAAAGTCTGCGGATAAACGTTCTGTATTGCTTTTAGATAGGTTGGAAGAGCGTTTGAAAAGATCTGGCATTACATTGCGTCAATTTAATGTGAAGGATTTTAAAAACGAAGCAGCAAAAGTTCGTGACATTTATAATAGAGCATGGGATAAAAATTCGGGTTTTGTTCCGATGACAGAGGACGAATTTAATTATACGGCCAAAGATCTAAAAATGATTCTCGATCCACGTTTTGCTATCGTTGCGGAGAAAGATGGTGAGCTTGTTGGCTTTGGTCTAGGGATACCTGATATCAATCAAATCCTTATCAAAGTGAAGCGAGGACGTCTACTTCCTACGGGTATTTTTAAATTGTTATTTGGAAAGAAAAAAATCAACTTGCTTCGTGTACTCATGTTAGGGGTATTGGAAGACTACCGTAAACTTGGTATTGAAGCATGTCTGTATGGCCGAATTATAAAAGAATCAAAAGATTCTAATATCAAAGGGGCCGAATGTTCGTGGATGTTGGAGCATAATTACATGATGAACCACGCTATAGAACAAATGAATGGAGAATTGTACAAACGTTATCGTTTGTATCAAAAATCATTATGATAGAAAAAGTATTAATCACCGGAGCGAGTGGTTTTGTAGGCTATCATTTGACAAGAGCAGCGAAAGAGGCGGGGATGGAAGTTCATGCCGCGGTGAGGAAGTCAAGTGATGTTTCAGAAATTCGCTCCGTTGTAGATAAATTTGTTTATCCGGATTTCTCTGATGAAGAGTCTATCAGCGAATTACTGGAAGCGGAAAACTATACCTATGTTGTTCATGCTGCGGCAATGACTCGTGCCAAGCACGAAGAAGATCTCGAAAAGGTCAACGTTGGTTATACAAAAAACTTGGCATCTGCTTGTTTTTATTTAAAAACTCCCATCAAAAGATTTGTTTTCGTTAGTAGTCTTGCGGCAATCGGTCCTGTTAGCTACGATGCTAACCTTATCGATGAGAGCAATCCCTATCGCCCTGTTACGGCCTATGGTCGTAGTAAACGGAAAGCGGAGCTCGCCTTGGATGATTTTAGAGATCAGCCACTAACGATTTTGCGCCCCACTGCAGTATACGGCCCTCGTGAAAAAGATATTTTTATTGTTTTTAAAACAATGAATGGCGGCCTGGATGCCTATGTTGGCCGCTCTCCTCAAAAGCTTAGCTTTATTTATGTTGCTGACCTGGTGCAGGCGATCATTCATGCCTGTCGTTTTGATCAAGGAGGAAAGCAGGTGTATAACCTCAGTGATGGGCAGGTGTATGGCCGTTATGAGTTGGCTAGATTTTTCAAAGAGTTTAGCCAAAAGAAAATGATTCGTATGCATATTCCTTTTGGTGTCGTGAAGACTATCGCGGTTATTTTTGAACGATTGTATAAAAAATCTAAAGCAATACCTGTGCTATATCCGGAGCGACTGAATGAACTTACAGCTGAAAACTGGGGCTGTGATATCTCGGCGGCTCAACGTCAGCTACAATACCAACCTAAATATGATTTGAAGAAAGGCTTAATGGAGGCATTGGCTTGGTATAAAGAAAATAAATGGCTATAATCGCAGATAATGAGTGAGTTAAAAATAAATAAAAAACTTTTTCAGGATAGAAAGAGAACAAATATCTTAAGTGAACCCGAACAAAAACTTATTTCGTACCTCGTACCTCGAATTCCAAATTGGATTACCTCGGATGGACTTACGGCAATTGGATTTTTAGGCTCCTTAATGATATTGGGGAGTTTTATCTTGGCTGAATATGTTGATATTCGCTATTTGCTTCTAGGGATCCCTGGTTTCTTTGTGCAGTGGTTTGGTGATTCATTAGATGGTCGTATCGCATTCTACCGTAATAAATCCCGTCGCTGGTACGGTTTCGCGTTGGATATTGTAATGGATTGGATTAGTACGGTTTTTATAGGATTGGGGTATGTGCTGTATACCGTGGGTGATTTTAAGTATCTGGGATTTACATTGGTCGCATTGTATGGCTGGGCAATGATTATTTCTCAGCTCAGGTATAGAATTACCGATAAGTATACGATAGACGCCGGAATTTTGGGGCCTACTGAAATTCGGGTGATTATTTCATTGGTTATGTTATTTGAAGTTTTAATGCCTGGGTCTATTAATTGGTGTGTACTGTTAATTTGTATCGCACTTTTTATAATTAATACAAATGATACACGCCTACTTCTTAAATTAGGCGATGAAAAAGATAAAGCGGATAAACTGAAAAAACAACAGGAGGAGGCTATTTAGCGATGTCTTCAAAAGTTATTACTTTTTTAAAAGCTCAACTCTCCGCCTTTTTAGGCGGATTGTTTGATTTTGGAGTATACTCTGCTTGCTATAAGCTACTTCATATCAGTGCTCCTTTTTCCAATGCAATTAGTGGTAGCCTTGGTGCTGTTGTTAATTTTTTGATCAATCGATACTGGTCCTTCGGTAGTACGCAAAAGTCCGTGGGTAGTCAGTTATGGAAATTTGTGATCGTCGTCTGTGGTAGTATTACATTGAAGTCTACAGGAATTCATTTTCTGGTCGATGTATATCATGTAAACTTTTTGTTTTCGAAACTAGTTGTTGAGTTGCTTGTTTCTTTGGGTTTCAACTATACGCTTCAGCGTTTTTGGGTTTTTAAAGCTGAAGAGAAATCGTAATTTCCTTATTTTTTACGAATCAGCTTTAGCTGTTTTCAGTTCCATTTCTTTTTCTGTTTCTTTCGATTTCTCGTGCTCTTATGTTACCAAGATTTGTTTTGATAGGATGTTAGTCGAGCTGTTGGTTTAGGTTAAAAGAGCTTTTTAACAGCCTATAGTTGCGCTAATCCTGCAAGTTGCTGTTAGTGACCGATCTGTAAGGGTAATTCAACTTTGACGCTAGGTTGCATGACGAGCTGCAATATATTGCTCATTGTATAGCTGTCGTGTTTATTTCGCTTTTGTTTACTCTAGATTTTACCTAGTATAAAGTTAGCTTTTGCTTAGCTACAACCTATACTATACCTAAACTAAACCTAACCAAACCCTAAACTAAACCTAAGTAAACAGGTAGAAAAGTATAGCTACAGAAGAAGGTATTCCGGTAGCCTGTGTTCTGCCATTGTTCTGGCCCTACCGATATCCGTCCGTCCCCTGTTATATCCTGCGTTGCTGTTTCTTTCCGACGGCACAATTTTCCGGTCTTATCAATATTCACCAGTTTATAGGCTGCGCCTATGCGCATCGTCTTCGATTGGGCGTTGAGCCGAGCGGGCTACCAAAGAGATCCCGAGCTTAAGCAGATCGAGCAATACAATGTTCATCCATGTTTCCGCTGCGGAGCCTGTATCGAGTCCCGGTTCCCGTCCCCATTCTGTCCCGGAACCGGCCTTCCCAGCCTTCCGATCACCTGTTTTACAAAAAGAATCTCGCACCGTTACAGGCAGTTAAGGGGAAAATGAAATAAATAAGAACAAAAGGCTTGGAAGTTTGTTAGTAAACTCCCTATCTTTGCACCACTCCGCAAGGGAGGGACGGTTGCCGCGAGAGCAGGGAACCATGA